>JAFQPC010000056.1 GCA_017411935.1 Clostridia bacterium
AAGCATCTGGCTGACCGACCAGACCGTTGCCAAAGGATTGGCAATTCCTTTGCCTGCAATGTCGGGGGCTGAGCCGTGGATTGGCTCAAACATCGAAGGAAATTCGCGTTCGGGGTTCAGATTTGCTCCTGCCGCAAGTCCCATTCCGCCCGAAATAGCGGCGCCAAGGTCGGTCAAAATGTCTCCGAAGAGATTGGACGTTACGACGATCTGGAATCTTGCGGGGTCCTTCACGAAGAACATACTTGCCGCATCGACAAGATAAGAAGCGGTCTTTACGTCGGGATATTCCTTGGCAACCTCGGCAAAGACGCTATCCCAAAACACCATGGAATAATTCAGAGCATTGCCCTTGGAAATACTCGTTAACGTCTTCTTTTCCTTTCGAGCCAGCTCAAACGCGTAGCGAATGATCCTTTCGGTTCCCTTGCGAGAGAAAACGCCCGTTTGAAGCACGACCTCATTTTCCTGACCGCGATAGAGCCAATCGCCCGCGCCTGCATATTCGCCTTCGCTGTTTTCTCGGATCACTACCATATCAATATCCTTGCAGGATACGTTTTTCAGCGGGCAGGGTGCGCCGTTCAGTAATTTGATCGGACGGACGTTCACGTACTCGTCAAACTCGTGGCGGATTTTCAAGAGCAGATCCCAAAGAGAGATATGATCGGGAACGCCGGGATAACCTACCGCGCCAAGATAGATCGCATCGTATTGCTTCAATGTCTCAATTGCGTCGTCAGGCATCATTTTTCCGTTTTTTAAATAATACTCACAGCCCCAAGGGAAATGAGTGAATTCGAATTGAAATCCGCCGTCGAGCCTTGCCACACAATTCAAAACTCGCACACCCTCGGAAATTACCTCGGGACCGATTCCGTCTCCTGCGATTACAGCAATCTTATAGCTCTTCATAATTTCTCCTTTTGTTGATTTTATTGTTTTACCGTTGCATTTTTATTTTATCATAGCTTTGATTATTTGAGAAATACATTTTATCTTGACAATTATAGCTTTTTGCTATATAATAATGGAAAATATAAGTTATGGAGAATACGACGATGAATATTACTCAGTTGAAATATTTTCACGCGGTGGCGACCTACCACACGGTATCCCTTGCGGCGCAACACTTATATATCTCACAGCCCTCACTTTCCAATGCAATTAAAGAGCTTGAAAGGGAATTTTCGGTAAATCTGTTTTATCGCCGATATAACGGTATGGTCCTGACCCCCGCAGGAACCAAGCTATATAATTCCGTCACGGATCTTCTTTCTCGCTACGAAGCGGTAGAGCAGCTGATGCGCACCATGGGAAAGGACGGCAAGCAGCTGCGCTTTGGGATCCCTCCGATGATCAGCTCGTTTATTCTTGCGGAGATTTACAAGGATCTTATTCTTACCGAAAAAAATATTGATCTGAGCATTACGGAAAAAGGAAAATATGAGCTGTTGGAGCAACTGAACGACGGACTTCTCGACGTTGTTTTGCTTCCCCATACCAAGCCCTTTGACAGTGACTTTTCTGCGAAAAAAATAGGCACGCTTGAAATCGTATGCTGCGCAAACAAGTCCTCTCCGATTTCCCAATGCAAAACGGTCGATGCGAACGCGCTGGCAGAGTATCCGCTGGTGCTGTTTTTCGATACGTTTTTTCAGACGAAAACGATCAAAAATTGGTTTGCGAATGCCTCGGTCAAACCCAACGTATTGCTACAAACCGAACAGTTTTCTACGGCGAAAAATATGATAGAAAACGGCTTGGCAGTTGGATTTATGTTTAAAAAGCTTGCCCAAAAGAACTCTTCTATGGCAACGATTCCCTTGGATCCCCCTATCACCGTTGACATTAGCGTGTTGAGAAAAAAAGAAGTGTATGCCCACGACTGTATCAAGGAGTTTGAGAATTATCTGCAACAAAGGAATCTCTTTCTGTAAAGCAAGTAATTTGCGGAATGGGTTCGGTTTCGCGATTTTTTGAAAATACCCCCTTGACATTTCACCCGAAACAAGGTATAATAATCTTACTTAATTTATTCAATAAATAAAGTAGATAAGGAGAAACAATATGCTGAAAAACAAATTTGCGATTATCACGGGCGCGGCAGGGGGAATCGGTGTCGTCGCCGCCAAGCGCTTTGCGAAAGAGGGCGCGTTCGTGATCGGTCTTGACGTGAATGCCGCCGCTTGCGAAAAGGCAGGTGCGGAAATTGAGGCGGCAGGCGGAAAGTGTCTCTACTTGCAGTGCGACATCTCTTCCGAGGTGTCGGTCGATGAAGCTTTTGCGAAAATCAGAGAAGTGACCGACCGCATCGACGTCGTTTACAATAACGCCTCGGTCTTCCTCGGTGGAAAGGACGGACCTCTCGGCGACGTTTCGAGCGAGGTCTGGCACAAGGTGCTCGGCATCAATCTGACGGGTACGTATCTCGTAACGCATCGCGCGCTTCCGATGATGAAGGCGAACGGCGGCTCGGTCATTCTGACCGCGTCGAGCGCGGGTGTTTCGGGCATTCCCGCGTGTGCCGCTTATACGGCAACCAAGGGCGCGATGGTGTCGCTCACGCGTTCGATGGCAGTCGATTACGGCAAGTACAATATCAGAACCAACTGTATCGCTCCTGCCGCGATCCTGACCGACATGGTCAAGGAAAGCAACCTCAACGACCCGAATTTCAACGAGCAGAAGTTCCTCGAAATGGTCACACCCCTGCGCCGTTGGGGCACGCCCGAGGACATCGCGGCGATCGCGTGCTTCCTCGCATCCGACGAGGGTTCGTACGTCAACGGAACGATCCTTCGCGCCGACGGCGGTATCACCGTCAACGGCGACGTGAATCGGTAATATAACAAGACAGAAGCCTAAAACGGCTTCTGTCTTTTTGTTTCATTGGGATGGGAGACGAGCTTGTGCTCGATTTTGGGCGTAAAGGGTTTTCCCAAAAGGTAATTAAGACATTCTTTTGCGATTTGATCGGTGGAATATTCCACGCTCAAAGTTTGAACGGGGAGCATTTTCAGGGCAGAAATATTGTCAAATCCCGCGATCTTCAGGTCGTTCGGATACCCAAGATACTTTAACACCTTTAGCAGATAGTAATCGGTGGAGCAAACGATTCCTCCGAACTCCGAAATTTCTTCGGTCTCTGTAACGATACGATAGCGTTTTCCCAAAGAATTCATCGCTTGAATAAATCCGTTTTGACGGAGACGCTGTGCATTGGTCGCAGAGAGCTCCTTTTTTAGGATCGGGGCGTAATAGAGAATATCCCCCGAAGGAATTTTTTCGGCAAGGCGTAAGCTTAATTCGCGCATTGCCTGCGTATCGTCGATCCCCACAAAGGGAAGATCAAAGAGCTTGTTTCCGATGGTGACGAGCGGCTTTTTTAACGATTTCAGATAATTTTCGTATTCTTTTTTGTCGCTTCCCACAGAAAAAAGAAGGATGCCGTCCGCGCCGATATAATCAAAATATTCCAGTGCCGCTTTTTCGTTTTTTTCATCTTTTTCCGAGAATTGAAAAATAATCGAGTAGCCGTACGCTCTGGCGGCGCTGACAAGACTCATCGCAAGCTTGGAAAAAAATTCGTTGTAAAGGTCGAAAAGAACGACGCCGATCAGCATTGAATTGCCCTGCGGTGCGCCCTCAATGCTCGGAAGATAATCGTATTCCTTTGCGATTTCAAGAATACGCTCCCGTGTCTTTGGATTGATTCCGCTGCGACCGTGAAGCGCGCGATCGACCGTGCCTTGAGAAACGCCGCAGATTCTGGCAAGCTGTGTTGTGGTGATTTTGGAAAAGCGTTTCACGATAGATCCATCTCCTTATGAATGGTAACGTCACCCAAGATCAGCGTGTGGTTTTCGGTTTTGAAATCAACGCTTTCTCCGTCAACGATCACTTTTGTGATTTTTTCGATCTTCGGAAGGGAAACGGAACGCAAGGAAAGCGGATTGCCGAGGATCGTCATACGGCAGCCATCGCCGTCGAGCGTCACACTGCCCCAGCTTTCGCAAACGCTGAACAGATAGACTCCACCGTGAGAGATCGGAGCAAAACCGATATGCTTTTTCGTCATATCAAAGGTAAATCCGCTATAGATCGGCAATAGAGCAAAGGACGCCATGGAACGCGCGTAATTGCTTCCGCATTCGAGCTCATTCCAAGGATTGCGGTTTTCTCCGTCGTATCGGTCACGCACTGCCTTGACGATGCGTTCTCCCTCGTCAACGAATCCCTCGGCGATCATCAGTCCCGCCAGCGCATATTCAAAGCCTGTCATCGTTTCCTCACAGTAGGGGATCGGCATCGCGGGGATCCGAGCGCCTTCGGGATACGAGCAGATGATCGTTCCCGCCTCGTCGTCCACCGCAAAGTTCCGCCACATATTGGTGACGTCACGCATCGAGCGCTTGTAGTTGTTTTGGTAAAGATTCAAGAGTGCCGTTTTCTTTTTTTCGGGATCAAACACACAGCGCTCTCCGAGGAGGAAAGCGTGCCAATCGGCAAGCATCTGATCAATGATACAGCCGTCGGCGATCTGGTATTTGATTTCCTTGGCTTCGTCATTCCAATATTGCTCGACCGCGTCAAAGCGCTCGAGCAAGGATTTGTCGGAAAGATCGACGGTTTGGCAAAAATAGCTTCCATTGAAGAGATGCTCGTTCATCCACTGCTTTCCGTGCTCATAAAGTTTTGTGTAAAGCGCCGCTCTTTCGGTCTCGCCGAGGTGCTCTGCCATTTTTTTGCCGCAGTCGAGAGCCAGCAAATAAAAGCCCTGAAGCCACGAGTTTGCGCCAAAGAGCTCTACGTCAAGCGTGTGGTGCTGGCGTCCTTCCAGAACACCGTCACGGTCGGCATCCCAACGGTCGGGATTTTCCTCGGACCACGCATACTCGAGCATTCGGAAGATACTTTCGGAATGCTTTTTCAGCCACTCGTCCTTTCCCGAAAACTTCCATTCCCGATAGCACTTAATGACCTCGCCCATCTGACCGTCCACGCAAGCGCGTTCGGTCGCCATTTCTCGCTTTGGGGGAAGATTGATGCGAAAGCTTGTTGCGCCGCTGTCCATAAGGGCATATTTGATCGTATTTTCGCGAATGGAGCGTTCTAACCGCGGAAAAAGATAGGGCATCGCATAAGCATAATTCCAAACGTGCTGACAGGTGCCAAAGCAAGAGCCGACGGTCTCGGAGCAGCCCTCCCAACCCCAGAACGAGCCGTCCTCCAGCCTCAATGTCGTGGGGGTTTTGAGCACCGAAAGGTTCGCAGAGATCGCATCCTTGACAAACGGCGGCAAGGGGCAGGACTGCAGTGTTTTCGCAAAGAGCGCCGTTTTTTCATAAAGAACGTCAAATTTTTTGAGTGCATAGTTTGCACTTGCGAGCGAGTTTTTGAATTGCGTTGCGTAGTAATTGCGCCATGTCACCGCCCCTTCTTCCCGAGGAAGCCAGTGGTTGGAAACAACGGGAACGTTCCATGCAATCACGAAACGTATCTTTGCACTTTCGCCGGCGCCAAGCGTTACGTGGGATACCACGGTTCCGTGATCGTTGGCAGACGGTTCGGCATATCTTCTTTGGGGCATATGCTCGAGATCGGAGAGATTTTTCCAATAGGTCGTGCAACCGTCTCTCCAACGTCCTCGGTACCAATATTCCTGCACGTCGGTATCACTGTGATCGGTCAGCACGCAGAGATCGGAATATCCGAGCTCGGTGTCATCTATCTCCGCGCTTCCCAAAAATACGCCGCTTGCTCCCTCGACAGAGGCTTCTTCATTGACCGAGGCAGCCGAGGGATTGCACACCGTACAAGCCAAAGAAAATTTTACCGCTTCCGAGGTGATATTCTCAATTTCCCATTCAAAAAAGGCGGCGGGAAGGCTCGAATCGTCTTCCTCGTGAGGAATGAGGGGATTGAACGCGCAGAGGCGCACGATCGCGGGAAAATCATCGTCCGAAAAGCTCAGATTTGCTATGGGAAAAGTGCCTTCAAACGTAACGTTTCTGAAATGCGGGAAGCCCGCAAACGAATTTTTGCGCGGTCCGTATCCCAAGCCGTAATGTCCGGTGGCGGCGCAGGGCGTTCCCATCAGATTTTCGCGGGCGTCGCCGTGCAAGACTTTTACAATGGGTTTGTCTGCTGTGAGCGCTTTGATCGCAAAATGAGAATATCCGTTGCGCGAGCTTTTATTCGGTCGGTTAAAAATCTCCCAGTCGATCAATTCGCCGTTTCCCGCAAGACCGATACATCCCGTGCCGATGCCACCGAGCGGAAAAGAAATATTCTTTGTTTTTCGGTTTTCGTATTTCATAAAAGCGTATCTCCCAAAACTGTTTTTTCTGTTTTTTTCATTGTACCACAAAAAAATCACCGTGTCAATTTACACGGTGATTTTTGAAGCGCTGTGTTTTTTCTTTTTTCGTTATAACGAGTCTACCGCATCGGCGATGTCTTTTGCGATCTCCTCGGGGGTGCGGTAGGCGTCGATGCGGACGATGCGGTCGGTCGCGGAGAGGTCGTCGAGGACCGACAAAAAGGCGTTGCGTACTCTCGTCAGCGTCTCCTCGTTTTCGTAGATCTCGACGCTGTCGCGTCCTGCGCGAATGCGCTCCAGGCTCTGCGCGGGCGTGAGGTCGAGATAAATGCAAAGATCGGGCTTTCTGATCTCGGGGCAAGAGAGATTCATCGACTTGACCCACGCATAGTCGGTCGACTGACCCTGATAGGCAAGCGTCGAATAGTAGTAGCGGTCGCAGATGATATCCACGCCCGCGTCAAGAATGGCGCAGAGACCCTCGGTCGGGTGAATGTTGTGCGCGATGCGGTCGAGCACGAACATCGTCGCCATCTCGCATTCGCTCTTTTTGACCTTGCCGCCGAGCGCCTCGCGAAGCGCTACCCCTGAGGGGAACGGGGTCGGCTCTGCCGTACGGAAGACCTCGCGACCTTTTTGGCGAAGATGCGCTTCGAGCAGAGAAGCCTGCGTTGTTTTTCCTGCGCCGTCGATGCCCTCGAGCACGATCAGGCGGCCTTGTTTCTTTTCCTTCATTGTCGTTCTCCTTCGTTTTGGATTCTCAGAGAAATTTCTCCGCTGGCAAGCAGCGCGTGCGTGCCGTCGGAATGGCGCACAAGCAGATGTCCGTCCTCGTCGATCTGCTCGGCAATGCCCTCGTGGAAAATGCCGTTTTGGATATAGGTAATGGGTTTCCCGAGGACGATCGAATTGGCGCGGTAGTCCTCTAAAAAACCGTTCGGTTCGGTTTGTGTCAGCATTCGATAGAGACGAAGCGCGATCTCTGCCGCGAGCGCGTCGCGAAGATCGGTCGGCTCGGAAAGGAGAGAGCCCGCCACGCTCGAAAGTTCCTCGGGAAAGACGGCGGTCGAGAGGTTGACCCCCACGCCGACGATGAGATAGCGTTCGTCCCCGAGGAAAAAGGATTCCGCCAAAATGCCACAGACCTTTTTGCCGCGGAAGTAGAGGTCGTTGACCCATTTGATCCCCGTCGAAATTCCCGTTACGGCAAGGATCGCACGACGGACGGCAACGGCGGATGCCGTTGTTGCGGTGATCGGATCGGAGAGAGAGGCGTCGGTTTTCAAAAGCAGCGAAAGATAGATCCCCGTGTCCTTCGGGGAAAAGAAGGAGCGCCCCATTCGTCCGCGCCCCGCGGTCTGCGCTTCGGCAAGAAAGAGGGCGGGCGCTTGTCCGCCACCGAGAGCCGTGCGCTTGGCTTCGCTGTTGGTCGAATCAATTTCGGAAAAGAGAGTGAGCGAGAGCGGCGTTCCCGAAAGGGCGCGCTCTATCGCGGATCGGTCGTAGCTCATCTCGGATCTCCTTTCTCAAATGCTTTTACAGGTTCAGTATATCACACTTTGTCGTTTTTTTCAATGGGAAAGTGTTCGGAAAACGGGGAAAATTCATTGCTTCTCGGAGAGGAGAAAAATTCCATCGGCTCGCCCGTTTTCGGGTGTGTGAATTGCAGATGAAACGAATGGAGCGCGATCGACGCACCGTCGGCAGGCGCACCGTAGCGTCGGTCGCCGACGAGCGGGAGCTTGCGAGAGGCGAACTGTATGCGGATCTGATGCGTTCTGCCCGTCAGAAGATTTACACGCACGAGGGAGCGTCCTTGTTCCTCGGCAAGCACCGCGTAATCGAGCTCGGCAAGCTTGACACCCTTTCGCTCTTTTCTTACCACAAAGGATTTTCCCGCGCGGCGGTCGTAGAAAAGAAGATCGGAGAGTCGCGCTTGCATCTCTTGAGGGACGCCGCAGAGCAGGGCGAGATATTCTTTTTGAAGAGATCCGTCCGTCAGCTCGCGTGAAAGCTGCGCGGCGGCAGATTTCGTTCGGGCAAAGACCATAAGACCCGAGGTCTCACGGTCGAGCCGATGCACGGGATAGATCTCACCCCCGAGCTGTGTAGCGAGCAGAGAGGGGAGCGCGTCCTTGCCCTCTCCCTCGGAGAGAAGCCCCGCGGGCTTTTCACAGACGGCGATCTGTTCGTCAAAGAAGTGTAAAAATAATTCGCTCATAAGTATCGTACCTCAAAAAACTTGAAAAAAGCTATTATCAAAACAAGGTAATATTCGTCGCTAATATAAAGCCTCGCCCTTTGGGAGAGGTGGACGCGTAGCGGACGGAGAGGGTTAAGAAAATACGAATTTCAGCAAAAACGCCCTCTCAGTCTGCCTTCGCAGACAGCTCTCCCGTGGGGAGAGCCTTGGTTAAAAAAACTAAAAGGTCTGCCACAGCAGACCTTTGTCGTTAATCGGAAAAAAGAGAGCAGAGCCCGTGGAGCAGGGCACAAAACGCACAGGCGACACCGAGGGCCGCGAGCAGCTTCCATAAGGGAAGAGAAACGCTACCTTTGGTGTGATGGGAAAACATCGGCTCTGCCGCGGTTTTCTCGTCGTAGAGGGTGATCGTCGTATCGCACTCTTTTTGAAGCCGGTAGTCGCAAAGCGAGCGCCAGCAGTCCGAAAGCTTTTGGGTTGCCGTGGAATTACAGGATGGTTTCATATCGGAAGTCCTTTCGTCGTAGTTTCAGCTTTAGTATGGCACAAGTGCCCGCCGATATACTTTCCGAAAGGGATAAGAAAATTTTACCATATTTTTGGGGGTTTGGCAAGTCCGTCCTTGCAAGTTTTAAAAAATTCAATAAAAAGTAGCCGTGAGACTTCATTCTCACGGCTGAGGTTTATTGTGGGGCTTAAAAAAATCATTGACCGAGCACGAGAGCAGTTGCGCGAGGATAGGGAGAAAGGTAATGTCGGGATAACATATCTCGCGTTCCCATTTGGAGACCGCTTGAAACGAAACACCGAGAAGATCTGCCAGTTCTTTTTGCGTCAGAGCATTGTTTTTTCGGTATTCCTTAATTTTTTCGGAAATTAAGATCTGATTCATATCCATTGTTTCAGTTTAACCAATAGGTCTCTTTTTCGCGTGACAGGATCCCGCAGGCGATCATTTCACGGCGGATCGTGCAGTGATCCTCGTGATAGCGGTGAATGATCTCATTCACCTCTTTTTCGTCATACATTTTGCCTTGCTCGAATTGCTTGGCGATCTCGCGGAGCACGATCTCCCGTTTCTTTCGCTGGGTGGGGATCTGCGTCAGTCTTCCGTATCGGAAAAAGTGAGAGAGGACCTCATTTTTGTACTTTTCCTCGGGTGCTACCATCGGTTCGTCTTTTTTGATCAGCTCGTAGAGAGGTTGGTTGAAAATTTCTCGGTTGAGCGAATAGATGATATAAAATTGCGAACGAGAGCAGTTTACCACGCCTGCCGACTCCATTTTTTTGAGATGATAGCAGATCGTGGCAGGGGTCAGGGAGAGCTCACACGCAATCTTTTCTACGTAAGAATCCTCTCGAAAAAGAATGTTGAGAATGTCAAGGCGGGTCTCGTCGGCAAGGAGCTTCAGGAGTGCAAGATTTTGGTTCATTCGATCACGTCCTTTCGCTTCTGCCATGCCTCGTCAAGACAAGCCTTGGCAAACTGCAATCCACCGATGCGTTCGTCAAGCTCGATCTTTTCCCAATCGGTTGCTACAGAAATCTTTTTCTGCAAGTCGACAAGAATATCTTCGGCAATGGCAGAGATTCCGTAGTATAGCTTGGAATCGATTTTTTCCTCGTCCGAAGCATTCTCTAAAATAGCCAAAACATCTGTGCTCTGTTTCAAACGATTTTCTATATCTATGTGAATTGCCGAGGATTGATAGACTCGGTTTCCGTGGTAGAGCAACATACAAATACGGCCCACGGTGGCACAGCGGTATTTTGCACACTTATATTCTGCTATTTTTTGTTTTTTGTCTTTGGGGCTTTTGTCCAAGGTTTCGCAAAAAGAAATAAGTCTGTCTCTTTCTCGAAATAAGGCTTCCGATGCGTTTTTATAAAACAATGATTCTTTCATAGCATTTTCCTCAAAACATTTTAGGATAAACGTTGTTTTCCACACGCCAAGCTTCCCACGCGGCGAACATCGTTTCTACCGAGCCGATCTTGATCTTGAGCTCGAAGATTTTTTCCGTGTCGCCTGACGTCTCGGCGGCGGCAAGCTCTGCATATTGTTCTCCCAACCATTGATCGCGAAGAAAGATCTCGGCTTGCAGTGCGGCGATAAAGCATAGCTTTTCTTCTTCATCAAGGTTTTGATACACATCGTTGAGCTTGGGGTATTTTTGTAATTTATTCCCCAGAAAACGCTGTCTTGTTTTTAATGGGGCTTCCCGATTTCCTTGGTGCAAAAGCCCTGCATTGCCGCAAAAGGTATACATTCCGTATTCGAGCTGTACCGCTTTTCTTTCGGTGGCGTTTTCTTTTGGAATTGCGTCGAGCCTTGCTCGGCATTCGGCACATTTTTCTCTTGTAATTTCTACGATTGCCTGATCAATTTCAAGATACGTCATTTTTCTCTCCTTTCGGTGGTTGCTGTGTTCTGTGATCACACTGATATTATACCCATCAAATCACTTTTTGTCAAGAGTGATTTGATAGCTTTCTAATCATTCTACCAATAGTAGAAAAAAGCGTAGCCGTGAGAATTTTCTCACGGCTACGCGATTGTGATTCTATTTACAATTATTTTTCTTCTTCGTTGTGATGAATGTGCAGGTGGGGCAGATGGATCAGCGTACGTGCGCTGGTTCTTCCCTCGGGGGAAATTTCGCCTGCCTTCTGGAGCGAGATCTTCGTGAGCATCGGACCGATGAGCTCGTAGATCAGGACGGCAAAGAGCGTGATGTTGGCGATGATCGCGCCGTGCTCTCCCAGCTCTGCCTTGGCTTTGGTCGCCATACCGAGGGCAACGCCTGCCTGCGGCAGAAGCGTGATGCCGAGATACTTGACGATGTTCTTGTCACAGCCCACCGCCTTAGCGCTGAGAAATGCGCCGCTGTATTTTCCTGCCGAACGGGCGAGGATATATACGAGACCGATCAGAACGATCATCACGTCCGTGAAGACCGAAAGCTCAAGCTCGGCGCCGCTGATAACGAAAAAGAGAATGAGCAGAGGCGCGGTCCAACGGTCGAGACGGTCCATCAGCTCGGCGGAAAAATCGCAGATGTTACAGAAGATCGTTCCGAGCATCATACAAACGAGCAGAGACGAGAATCCGATATGAATGCCGCCGACCTCAAATTTGAGCATCGAGAGGGCGACCGTGACGAAAACGAATGCCACCGACATCGAAAGACGCTTGGATCTCGAATGGAAGAAGCGTTCGAAGAAGGTGAAGAGGAAGCCCATTACAAGTCCGAGCGCGAGCGAGAGAACGACCTCGAGGATCGGCTCAACGAGCACCGAAAGAATATCGACTCTGCCCGAAATGAGCGCCTTGGAAATACCGAACGAAACGGCGAACAGAATGAGTCCGACCGCGTCGTCGAGAGCAACGATGGGAAGAAGAATGTCGGTAAGCGGTCCCTTTGCCTTATACTGACGGACGACCATCAGCGTTGCGGCAGGCGCGGTTGCCGAAGCGACGGCTCCAAGCACGATCGCGGCGGGCAGGGGAAGCTTGTCGGGCATTGCCAGGTGGATTCCGATGAGGACGGCGTCCACGAGAAGCGTAGCAACGACTGCCTGAACGATACCGATGACGGTCGCCTGCTTGCCCGTCTTTTTGAGCTGTCCGAGACGGAACTCGTTACCGATGGCAAAGGCGATAAAGCCGAGCGCCACGTCGGCGATAATGGAATAGGATTTCACGTCCGCCATGCTGATAAAGCCAAGTCCGGGAACACCGAGCTGACCGAGAACGTACGGTCCGACGAGGATACCCGCAACGAGGTATGCCGTGACGGCAGGGAGCTTGAGGACCTTCGCAAGTCGCGAAAGCATCAGACCCGCAAACATAGCGATCGAGAGTGTCAAAAGCGTTTGCATTTATGTAACCTCCAAAAGATAAATTTTCACACACCAACCGATTATAGCACTTTCTCTTTTGAATGTCAAGAGAGAAATGAAATTTATTTCATATTATTTTATGAGAAAAAATTCTTTCTCCTTGGAGGAGGGGGAAGAAAAAGAGGAGGCAGTTGTTCCTCCTCTTTTAGTATTGGTATTGGTATTAGTATTGGTATTGGTATAGGGTTTTTCAAAAACCACTTGGGTTTCTTCTTCGGAAATACTATGTACTTTTTTGGGACGTCCGCCTTTTTTTCCGTTTACTAAATTTCTTTGGCAGATTTCGTTATAATGTTCCAA
>JAFQPC010000057.1 GCA_017411935.1 Clostridia bacterium
ATAAAATTAAATAATTCTTCAAATTACATACATAGACAGTATAACACATCCCCAAGGAAATGTCAATCGTTTTTCAAATCTTTTGCGGATTTTTAGCGATCTGGGAAAAAAAGAGTTCGGAAAGAAGTTTTTTTGGGAAAAAGCCACAAAATAATGAGAATAAATCTTGCAAAAAAGCAGGGCTTGTGTTATAATTATACTGGATAATGGTATGATGTACCCATATGCCAAAAAAGGAAAAAGGAGTCGCGCGATGAAGATCATTCTTGCTTCGGGTTCGCCTCGACGAAAGGAAATTTTAGAGGGACTCGGTGTGAAATTTGAGGTGCTTTCGGTCGATGCCGACGAGCGCTGTCGCTGCCCCGAACCCGATGACTACGCTACCGAGCTCGCTCGCAGAAAAGGGCAGGCGGCTTGGGCGCAGATCAAGCTCCGTCTCAAAGAGGGAGAGGATAACACCGACGCGGTGATCCTTTCTGCCGATACCGTGGTGGCGACCGAGCGGGAGATCCTCGGAAAGCCCAAGGATCGCGAGGACGCTTGCCGAATGCTTCGCCTGCTTTCAGGCGGGACGCATCAGGTCGTGACGGGGATCGGCGTGACGGTGGGCGGCGTGACAACGGTCGCAAGCTCGACGACCTTTGTGACGGTCGATCAGATCCCCGAAGAAGAACTTCTTGCTTACGTTGATTCGGGCGATCCGATGGATAAGGCGGGAGCATACGGTATTCAAGGACCGTTTTCCCGATGGATCAAGGGGATCGGCGGTTGTTATTTTAACGTCGTCGGACTTCCCGTCAATGCACTCAACCGTCTCTTTTTCGAGGTGACGGGAGAATATTTAAAATAACGAAATAACACAGCGAAGATCGCGGAAAGGAGGAAACGAATGGCAAAAATGATCGGAGTCGATCTCGGTACGGCAAATACGCTGATCTGTCTGAAGGAAAAAGGCATCGTCGTTCGTTCTCCTTCGGTCGTTGCGATCAATAAAGATAACCGAGAGATCATTACGCAGGGCAATGAAGCCAAGAAAATGCTGGGAAAAACTCCCGCAGGGATCCTTGCTTTCCGTCCCTTAAAGGACGGCGTCATCAGCGATGCTGACGTGACGGCAAGAATGCTGCAAAATTACTTTTCGGGCATTGGTGTGCTCTCGACCTTCCATCGACCGATCGTGATCGCCTGCGTTCCGTACGGCGTGACCTCGGTGGAGAAAAAAGCGGTCGAGGATGCAATGTTTGAAGCGGGCGCACGAAAGGTGGAGCTGATGGAAGAACCCTTGGCGGCGGCGCTCGGTATCGGACTGAACGTTGGCGGCTCTAAGGGAATGATGATCGTCGACGTCGGCGGCGGAACGACCGAGGTTGCGGTCATCAGTATGGGTGGTATCGTCGCGTCGAATTCCTTGCGTGTGGCGGGCGATGAACTGGACGAGGCAATTATCGCGTCACTTAGAAAAACGCGAGGGGTGCTCGTAGGACCTGCGACGGCAGAGCTTCTCAAGCTCCGCATCGGCTCGGCACACCGGGAGATCAATCGCGGAAGCCTGACGGTGAGCGGAATGAACCTGCAACGGCGAATGGGCGTTCTGATGGAAGTCACCTCGGAGGAGATCCGAACGGCGATCTCCGAATGTCTCGATCAGATCATTTTCGTCATTCAGCAGACCATGGAGCAAACGCCCCCCGAGCTGTCCTCGGATCTGTACGATTTCGGAATCGTGCTCACGGGCGGCGGCGCGCTTCTCCCGGGACTCGCGAGACTGATCAGCGAGCGAACGGGCGTGCGTGTGCAGATCGCCAAGCGCCCGATGGAGAGCGTTTGCACAGGACTTTTGCGCGCGATGAATTACGCGGAGGAAAACGAAGGATTTTTCCGATATCGCGAACGGTAAAACTTACTTAACCTTGTGAAATTTACGAAAGGAGAAGGCTTCGATGCGGATGAATAAAACGAAAATTTTTATCATTTGTACGGCGGTAGCTGTACTGCTTGCCCTTGTAACGGCACTCTTTGCCGCCATTGGCTTTACGGGACCCGTGCGGAGCGTTCTCAAAACGGTTGCTAAGCCCTTTGAGTGGTGTGGGACCCATATAGCAAATTCGGTCAACGGATTCGTCTCGGTCTTTGCCGACTACGATCGTTTGGTCGAAGACAACGAAGCGCTTCGCCGTGAGGTGGAGGAGCTAAAAAAGGAGACGCAGGATAGCACGGTGCTCCGCGAGGAAAACGCGTGGCTCAAGGAATATTTGCAGATGGCGGGCGAACATGCCGACCTTCAGCTGTGCGAGGCGCGTGTGATCGCCAGAGCGACCGATAACTATTCTACCGTACTTACGCTGAACCGAGGTACGGCACACGGTGTGAAGGTCAATATGCCCGTGCTGACGTCGGACGGCGTGTTTGGCTATGTTAAGGAAGCGGGACTCGATTGGTGTAAGGTGGTCAGTCTGATCGAAACGGTCAGCTCGATCGGCGCGTATACCGACCGCACGGGGGCGCTCGGCGTGGTGCAGGGAGATGTTTCTTTGCGTGGCGAAGGGCTTTGCCTGATGACTTATATTGATAAAAACGCAGATCTTCGTATCGGAGACCGCGTCTATACCTCGGGTGGAGAGGAAAGCAACTATCCCCCCGACCTGCTCATTGGAGAGATCGTCTCGATCGAAGCGAACGATGCGGGACTTTCTGTGAAGATACGTCCTGCCGCGGACGTTGGACGCACCGATTCGGTCAGCCGACTGATGATCGTCTGCGGATACGCGTCGGAGGAATGATCGGATGAGAAGAAGAATGCGCCGAGGGGGAAAAATGCGCCCCGAGCTTGTCAAACGCATCGTCATCTACGGACTTTTGATCTTCTTTTTGTCGGTGGCGATGAGCTCCTTTTTTGCCAATCTTCGCCATC
>JAFQPC010000058.1 GCA_017411935.1 Clostridia bacterium
ATATCCCGTGGAAAAGACGAGATTTTTTTCTTTGAGAGTCGCCACAAGCTCCTCGAACTCGGAAGGCACAACTCCACCCGGCTTTTCCATATGCAAATGCTTGCCTGCTTCTGCGACTTTCCGCGCGTATTTCGTCAAATAGAGTTCCTCGGTTTCCACCACGACGGCTTCAATGTCGGGATCAGTGAGAATCTCATCGACCGTCATCTCGCGATACCCCTCAAAATACTTGACTTGTTTGGGAAATTTTTCTCGTTCGTGTTCGGGAAAAGCATATCCAACGACCTCAAAAACGTCGCTTTGCTTCAAAAGGCTTCTCCAAATCTGATTTCCGTGACTGTTTTCACTCGTTCCGATCTGGGCAATTTTGATTCTTTTCATCACAATTCTCCTCTCACGGATTTCTGTTGTTTTTATTATAACAGCTTGACAATCAAAATTCAATATGATATACTGTAAAAAAAGTAACTATTCTGCAAATCAAGGAGAAAAATATGCAAAAAAGCGGCATTTTTGTGTCGGAGCTTTCGACCACCACGCACCTGTTTCACAACTACCATTTTTGTCGGGGAAACAGCAACAAGCGAAAATCGCGTCTCGGTGTGATCCTCAAAGGAAGCGGAACCTACATCTATCTCAACAAAAAGCTCTGCGTCCGCGAAGGCGACGTCGTTTTTATTCCCGAAAATATCTACTGCTACTCGGAATGGCACGGTGAGCCCGAGATTGAGGTCGTTTATGTAAGCTGTTTTATCCATTATGACGGATTTCAATACGAGCCGCAGATCATCGAATGCAACGAAGCCGAAAAAAACGATATTCTGCAGATCTGTCAGCTTTTATCTGACGAATCGGGAGATGAGTTGGAATCCTATTCCCTCTTTTACCGACTTCTGAAGCAGATTCTTCCCAAAATGGCAACCTCCAAAATTGCCTTTGACAAGACGCTTCAAACGGCAATCGAATATCTCACCAATCATTGGAACGAGAATTTTTCGGTGGCAAAACTCTCGAAGCACTGCTGCGTGAGCGAATCGACGCTCTACCATCTCTTTCAGCGGGAGCTTGGACAAACGCCGATCCGTTTTCTCAACTCCATCAAGATCAATATTGCGATCGACTATCTCGAAAACACAAGCTATTCGATTGCCACCATCAGCGGACTTGTGGGTTTTCATTCCGAAAACCATTTCCGACGGGTCTTTGCCGACTTTGTGGGAACGACACCGCTCAAATACCGAAAAAACAAATAATAAAAAAATTCCGCGAACCACCGTTCGCGGAATTTTTTATTTGCTTTTTACGATCTTTTGAGAAGCTTTGCCTTGAAACCGTTTCCAACCCCTGCGGCGTTGGCATCGTCGGTGTCAATGTGCATCTCCAAACGGAAATCCTTGTGTACACGGATCTGTACGTCATAGAAAAGACTTCTTCTCTCGCCGTTGAGTTCAACGTCAACGTACTCGCCGTCGCGTACGCCAAAGCGTTCGCCTTCGTCAAGGCTCATATGAATGTGACGGTTGGCAATGATACAGCCCTCGTTCAACGTGACAATTCCCTTCGGACCAATGATCGTCACGGGTGCCGAGCCTGCGATATCTCCCGACTCACGTACGGGGGGCTTGACCTTCAGCACAAAGCTGTCGGTACGCGAAATCTCGACCTGCGATTTCTTTCTCTCGGGTCCGAGCACACGCACACCCTCAATGGCACGCATCGACGGTCCGACGATCGTCAACTGCTCCTTACAAGCAAACTGACCGGGCTGAGAGAGATCCTTCATTTTCGTCAACTCGTAGCCCTTGCCAAACAAAATGTCCACGTGCTCTCTTGACAGATGGATATGACGGTTCGAAATTCCCACGGGAATGTCGCCCTCGGGAGAAGCGCTACCACCCAGCGTACCGATCACACGCTCGACCAGCGCCTTGAGTTCCTGTTCTGTGTATTTCATATGTTCTCTCCGTACAATTCGTTAAATAATTCTGAAGTTATCTGCCATCACGCAACGGCGTTTTCTCGTAAACGAACGTGCCGAGGTAATTCCCTCACCCGTCGGTCCTGCGATGGTAAAGGTTGCGTGTCCTTCGCCGCCAAAGCCGATGCCCGCATAGGAGGGCGCGTTCTTGACGAAGATCGTCGTCTCGACTGCCTTGGCAAACGCCGAGAGATGGTCGATGTTCTTCGAGTGCATATGCGCGGTGTGACGGTTGCCGTGCTCTGCCTTGACGGCAAGCTCGATGGCTTCCTCAATGCTGTCCACGCGAACGATGGGAAGGATCGGCATCATCAGCTCGTGCTGAACGAAATCGTGACCGAAATCGGTCTCACAAATGACGCAACGAACTTCCTTGCCGACGTTGACACCGATCTTTGCGAGCAGAACGTCTGCATCGCGACCGACACAGTGACGGCTGACGGTCTTGACCGTCTTACCTGCCTTGTTGGTCTTTTCCTCAAGAACGACCTTGGCAAGCTTGTCAGCCTGCTCTCTCGTGATAAGATATGCGCCGTTCTTCTGCATCTCGGAGATCAACTCGTCTGCAATATTGCGGAACGCGAAGACCTCTTTTTCCGCAATACAGGGGAGATTGTTGTCAAAGGTACAACCGTCGATAATATCCTTACCCGCTTTCTTGATGTCAGCCGTGTCGTCCACGATAACAGGGGGGTTGCCCGCACCCGCACCGATCGCCTTCTTGCCCGAAGAAAGCACAGCTTTTACAACACCGGGACCACCCGTGCAAACGAGCAGCTTGATCTTGGGATGCGACTGCATTACCGCCGCACTGTCGAGGGTGGGCTTATCCATCGAGCAAACGAGGATCTCAGGACCGCCTGCGGCGCGCGATGCGCGGTTGACAAGGTCAACGGCATAGTTCGAGGTGCAAATTGCGTTGGGGTGAGGATTAAATACGACGCCGTTTCCTGCGGCGATCATACCGATCGAGTTACAAATGACCGTCTCGGAGGGGTTGGTACTGGGCGTGATCGCGCCGACAACGCCAAAGGGCGCCATCTCGGTCAGCGTCAGACCGTTATCTCCCGTCTTTGCCTCGGAAACGATATCCTCGGTACCGGGCGTTTTTTCTGCCACGAGAATGTGCTTGAGTCTCTTGTGATCGACACGACCCATACCCGTCTCAGCAACGCCGATCTCTGCCATAATGGGAGCTTCGGCAACCGTCAGACGGCGAATCTCGGTGATGATCTTTTCTCTCTGCTCGACCGTCATTGCGCGAACGGCGAAGTATCCCTTCTCTGCCGCGTCAATGGCTTCGTTCATATCGGAATAAACGCCGATGAGCTTGCGACCGGCGTATTCGGTCGAGGTCCAAGAAGTGCCACTCGGCGCTCCATTGCCCTTAATAATATTTTCAACGATTTTTCTGATTTCAGCTTCGGTGATGTTTGCCATAAAAACCGTACCTGTCCTTTCTTTCTCAGTATCCTCTTACTTGCTTGCCAGACGCTGGGTGTCGATCGCGATCATATATTCCTCATCGGTCGGAATGATCCACGTTTTAACTCTTGCGCCTTCCTTCGTCAGATCAAACGGAACACCTCTCTCGAAGTTGAGGTTCTTCTCTGCGTCGATCTCGATGCCGAGGAAGCTCATTCCGTCACAGACCTTGGCGCGAACGTTCGACTGGTTCTCACCAATGCCCGCTGTAAAGACGAGCGCGTCCAGACCGTTCATTTCGGCAGCATACGCACCGATGTGCTTTTTGATGCCGTTGGTCATAATGTTGAGTGCCAACTCTGCGCGGTAATTTCCGTTCTTCGATGCCTCGGTAATGTTGCGGCAGTCGTTGGAAAGTCCCGAAATGCCGAGCAGACCACTCTTTTTGTTAAGAATATCTTCCACTTCCTGCGCCGTGTATCCCTTGGTCTTCATCAGATAGGTAACCACAGTGGGGTCAATGC
>JAFQPC010000059.1 GCA_017411935.1 Clostridia bacterium
AGGCTATTAAAATTATGGGAACTTTTCAAACAAAAGAGCATTTTTGTGACTTTTGTGTTGTTGGCGGAGGACTTGCCGGTACGGTAGCAGCGCTTGCCGCCGCAAGACAAGGGCTGAAAGTCGTTCTGATTCAAGATAGACCAGTACTTGGAGGAAACTCTTCTTCGGAGATTCGCGTATGGGTTCGCGGCGCAAAGGGAATTTATAATAAAGAAACGGGCATTCTCGGAGACTTTGAGGAGGAAAATATTTACCGTAATCCTACGCTTGCTCCTACACTTTGGGATAGCGTTCTTTACGGAAAAATTAAGGAAAATCCCAACATCACTCTCCTTTTGAATGCATCCTGTATGCAGGCAGAGTGTGAGTTTGGTCGTATACATAGTGTTACGGCTTGGCAGCTGACAACCTATACATGGCAAAAGGTTCACGCAAGATTTTTTGCGGATTGCTCCGGAGATTCGGTGCTTGCTCCTCTGACGGGGGCGGCACATCGCATCGGTCGTGAAGCACAGTCAGAGTACGGCGAGAGCATTGCTCAGCCCGTTGCCGATGAAAAGGGAATGGGAATGTGTTGCTTCTTCTCGGCAAGAGAGACCGATCATCCCGTAAAATTTACGCCTCCCACTTGGGCAAACGTTTATAAGACCGATGAGGATTTTGCGGTTGTTTCTTATAAGGTCAATCAGCTCTCGACTTTCCGTGATCACGCGGTAGCAACGAGTGGTACGAACTTCTGGTGGATGGAGCTCGGTGGAGACGGCGAGGCAATCGTAAACACCGAAGAAACACGTGATGAACTTGTCAAGATCGTATTCGGTATTTGGGATCATATCAAAAATTACGGAGATCACGGCTACGAGAATTGGGAGCTTGATTGGGTTGGTTTCCTTCCCGGAAAGCGTGAATCGGTTCGTTATATCGGTGAGCACGTATTGAAGCAGAGTGACATTGAGGCGGGCGGTATTTTTGACGACGTCGTTGCTTATGGCGGTTGGCCGATGGACTCGCTCAATCCCTTGGGAATGAAAGCAAACTCCTTTGATGAGCTTCCTTCTCAGATGCATCCCGCACCTTCTCCCTACGGAATTCCTTACCGTTGTCTCTATTCGTCGAACATTGATAACCTTTTCTTTGCCGGAAGAAACATTAGTGCTACGCACGTGGGTATGAGTTCGATCCGAGTGATGGGAACTTGTGCCTTGATGGGACAAGCGATCGGAACGGCAGCGGCAATTTGCGAGAAAAACGGACTTCGTCCTCGTGATCTGCGCGGAGACTATGTGAAAAAATTGCAGACAACGCTTCAGGAAGACGGTGTCTTTTTGCCGGGATTTCCGCGAAAGATTCCTGCAGTGTCGCTGGAAGCCAAGTTGAACCTGAGCGAGGTACAAAGAGAAGTGCTCTTTAACGGTATTGAGCGTCCGAGAAGCGAGACCGAGCGCAATGAGATCGTTCTTTCCAAGGGTGCGTCGATCACCTTTGATTGGAATGAGGCAAAGCCGCTTCATGAGCTTAGGGTTCAGTTTGACCGCGATTGGGAAAGAACCTCGGTAACTCCGAACTTCAAGATGCAGGTCTTTCCGATGAAGCTGAACGAGGGCAAGGATTTCGTTCCCGTTAAGGTGGCTGATACGATTGTTCGTTCCTTTGCCGTATACGCAGACGGAGTGAAAGTGTATGAAACCGACAACAACTATCACGCGCTCGTAAAGGTTCCGTTGGCAGTCGAAGCTAAGCGTCTTGAGGTCAAATTTACCGAGACGTGGGGCAAGGATGAGGTTCATCTCTTTGCTTGCGACGTAAAATAAGTTGATTTTATAATTTTTTGATGAAAAGTTGGAAAAAAATAAAAATATTTTGCGCATATGCTTGATTTTTTATGCCGAATCGTGTATAATATTTGAGGAATAAATTTAAAGGAGATCATATTATGTTAGTTTCCGCAAAAGAAATGTTAACCAAAGCAAAAGCAGGCAAGTATGCCGTAGGTCAGTTCAACATCAACAACCTTGAATGGACCAAGGCAATCCTTCTGACCGCACAGGAGCTCAATTCTCCCGTTATTCTCGGTGTTTCTGAGGGTGCAGGAAAGTATATGGCTGGCTACAAGACGGTCGTTGGTATGGTCAACGGTATGCTGGAAGAGCTCAATATTACTGTTCCCGTCGCTCTGCACCTCGACCACGGCTCTTATGAGGCGTGCTACAAGTGTATTGAGGCAGGATTCTCGTCCGTGATGTTCGACGGTTCGCACTATCCGATCGAGGAGAACGTAGCAAAGACCACCGAGCTGATTGGTGTTTGTAACGAAAAGGGACTCTCTCTTGAGGCAGAGGTCGGCGCGATCGGCGGAGAGGAAGACGGTGTTGTCGGTGCCGGTGAGTGTGCAGATCCCGCAGAGTGCAAGATGATCGCTGATCTTGGCGTTACGATGCTTGCCGCAGGTATCGGTAACATTCACGGAAAGTACCCCGCAAATTGGCAGGGACTCTCCTTCGATACGCTGGATGCAATTCAGCAGAAGACGGGGGATATGCCTCTCGTTCTGCACGGCGGTACGGGTATTCCCGCTGATATGATCAAGAAGGCAATTTCTCTCGGCGTTGCAAAGATCAACGTAAATACCGAGTGCCAGCTCTCGTTTGCTGCTGCTACTCGTAAGTATATCGAGGAAGG
>JAFQPC010000060.1 GCA_017411935.1 Clostridia bacterium
GTGCGGTTCGGTTGGAATGAGCGGCGCGGCGTATTTTGCGGCAAAAGCTTCCTATCGCGTGGGCGCGGGACTCGTTCGCATTCTGACGGTCGAGGAAAACCGCGCGGTCTTGCAGACACTTTTGCCCGAGGCGATCGTTACGACCTATGAGGCAGAGTCTCCCGATCTTTCGGTGATCGAAGACGCCGCCGAGTGGGCAGACGTGCTTGTGATCGGCTGTGGACTCGGTGTGACGAGGAGCTCTCGCACGGTGCTTGCGCATCTTTTGCGCACGAGCAAGAAGCCCAAGGTGCTCGACGCCGACGCGCTCAATCTGCTCTCACGCAATCCTTCGTTGCTGAAATATACGCGCGGCGCGATCCTGACACCGCACCCGATGGAGCTGTCACGTCTCAGCGGACGCTCGGTCGAGGAGATCCTCGACAATTCCGAGACCGTCGCACACGAGATCGCCGAAAAGTACGGCGCGATTTGCGTCCTCAAACGCCACCGAACGCTGACGGCGGACGGGCAGGGGATCGTGTATCGCAATACGACGGGCAACAGCGGCATGGCGACGGGGGGATCGGGCGACGTGCTTGCGGGCGTGATCGGCGGTTTGTGGGCACAGTTGCGCGACGGCGAGTTCTCGCCTGCTGAGCTTGCCGCCACGGGGGTTCTGCTTCACGGAATGAGCGGCGACCTTGCCGCACGCGAGCTTGGCGAGCACGCCGTGATGGCGAGCGACCTGCTCGATGCGCTGCCTGCGGTGATGCGTTGGGCGGAAGAAAAATAAACAGCGATAGAAAAAGCCTTTCCTTTGGGGAAAGGCTTTTCTTTTGTGAGTCAATCTTCTTTGAAATTCAAAAGGTAGAGAAGTTCGGTGCAATTTCTCGCGATGCCGAGACAGCGGAAGCCGAGTGCTTCATAGAGGGTCTGCGCGCGGACGTTGGCGGTGTGGGTCGTCAGCAGAATGCCGCCCTTGCCGCGCTCTCTTGCTTCCTCGATGGCGGCGTCACAAAGGGCGCGCCCGAGGCGCTGTCCGCGCAGGTCGTCGCGCACGGCAACACCGAGCGTGGGGATCTTCGTATTCCAGTCGAGGAAAAAGACGTAGCCGAGCATTTCGTTTCCATCAACAAGCAACCAATACTTTCGTGTAGAATCGCCCTTTCGACAGAACTTCAACAGTCCGTTGCGGTTGTAATCTCCACGGTTAAAGACCGCGCGTGTCTCGCCGCCCATTCGGTCGAAGAAGACATCAATGAGCGCTTCATCGCCAGCTTTTGCTTCCCGCAAGGGAAGCGTTTTTTCGTTAAACCCAATATCCTTCAATGTTCGGATCTCTCCTCTCGGAAATTCGGAAGCTCTCTCCCGACGCGATCGAGAAGCTCTGTCCTTCAAAGTCAAACCAAAGCGTCCGCGCGGTGGGATTCTTTACAAGATCCCCGTCCGCCGAATAGATCAGGCGGTCGAAGTCTTCCATATATTCGTAAATTTCGATGTTGGTCGCGTACCAGATCTCATCTTCTCTGCCGCCCATATAGTCGCAGAATTCCTCAATGATGTGCCAGTTATTGTCGTGCTTCTCATTGAATTCGTAGCTGTGTCCCCAGAGGTAGAAAAGCTTGGAATGATACGGCACGGGCTTCTCCACAAACTTCTGCGCAAGTTCCATCAATTTAGGATTTTTGTGGTGACAGGTGGGATTCAGACGAAGCCAATCGGTGGGAAGATCGAATCTTTCGGTCGAGACGGTCGTTCTCGCGTAAGCAATTCCACACGTCTTGAGGACTTCCACGGTCTTGTCGTTATAGCTTCCCATCGGGTATGCGTGTCCGCGAATGATTTTACCGAACTGCGCCTCCAGCTCCTCTCGGTCCTTGATGATGTCCAGTGCGATCATTGCAGGGGGAAGGGTGGCGAGGAAGGGGTGCGAGTAAGCGTGTGTCGCCACCTCGTGTGAGGTGTTTTCGAAAAGCTCGCTCGCCTCGTCTTTGGTCATACGAGTATGACCGCCCTCGGTCGAATAGATGCCGCTGTTGAGGTTGAAAGTGCCTTTCATTCCGTAGCGATCGAGAATCGACATCAGGCGGCGGTCGTCCTGCACGCCGTCGTCATAGCTGAAGGTCAGAGCTTTTCTTTTGCCCTCGGGGAATCTCATAAAGAAAAATTTATTGTGCATTGTTTCACCAATCCTTATTCGTCACCGCCGCCGAGCGTTCCTTCTTCGACGCGGCGCGCGTATTCCTCTGCGGTCAGAAGAACGCGACGAGGCTTGTTTCCGTCGGGCTTTGAAACGTAGCCCATGTCTTCCATCGTGTCAATGATCTTTGCGGCTCTGCCGTAGCCGACGCCGAGACGGCGCTGCATGAGCGAGGTCGAGATCTTGCCCTCCTCGACGGCGAGCTTGACTGCGGCGGTAAACTTGTCGTCTCCGCCCTCGACGTCGGAGATCGCCATCGTGTCACCGCCACCCGAGGATTTCTTCTGTCCGATGCCTGCGGCGGCTTCCTCGAGACGGTTGATAAATTCGCTGTTGTATTTTGCCTTGGCGTTGTTTTCACGCACAAATGTCGTGACGTTTTCGACCTCGCTGTCCGAAACGAATGCGCCCTGCACACGGATCGGCTTCGATGCGCCGACGGGAGCAAAGAGCATATCTCCGCGTCCGATCAGCTTTTCGGCGCCCGCGATATCAATGATGGTACGCGAGTCGACCTGCGATGCTACGGTACACGCGATACGCGAGGGAATGTTTGCCTTGATCAGACCCGTGATGACGTCAACCGACGGACGCTGCGTACCGATGATAATATGGATACCCGCGGCTCTCGCCTTTTGAGCCAGACGGCAGATCGCGGTCTCGACCTCGTCGGGCGCGGTCATCATCAGGTCGGCAAGCTCGTCGATAATAATGACCATATGGGGCAGATGCTCCTTGTAGGGATCGCTTTCGGTCGCGATATTATACGAGGTGATATCACGCACACCGACCTCCTCGATCAGCTCGAAGCGACGCTCCATCTCGGCAACTGCCGAAGCAAGCGCGCCTGCCGCTTTCTTGGGCTCGCTGACGATGGGGGCATAGAGGTGAGGCATATCCTTGTAGAGATTGAACTCGACTTTCTTGGGGTCGATGAGGATCAGCTTGACGTCCTCGGGGCGTGCCTTGTAGAGAATACTGATAATGATACTGTTGATACAGACCGACTTACCCATACCCGTGGCACCCGCGATGATCATATGGGGCATCTTGGTGATGTCAAAATAGACGGGATTTCCGCCGACGTCCATACCGAGCGATGCCGTCAGCTTGCTCTTTGCCTCGGTAAATTGCGTGTTTTCGATCAGGTCGCGCAGATAGACGGTCGCGCGGTCCTTGTTCGGGACTTCGATGCCGACGAAAGGCTTGCCCGGGATCGGTGCTTCGATACGAACGCCCGAGGTCGCAAGGCTCAGAGCAATGTCATCGACAAGGTTCGCGATCGAGCGAACGCGTACGCCCGCCTCGGGGCGAAGCTCATAGCGCGTGATCGTAGGACCTCTCGAATACTGAATTTCTTGAATATTGATACGGAAGCTCTGGAGGGTGGAAAGGAGCTTCTTGGCATTCTCCTGCGCTTCCTCGGTGTGGTCAACGTCGTCCTTTTGCTTATTCTTGAGCAAGAGGTCAATGGGAGGGAAGATATAGGGAGAAGCAATTTCTTCTTCCTCTGCTTCTTCTGCTTCTTCGGGGGCAACCGCGGAAAGGTCGGAGCGGATCTCCTCCGCACCGAGGGCACCAAGTGTCAGTTCGGGCTCGGCTGCCTTTGCTTCGGTGTCTTCCGCAAAATTCAAGCCGCTGAGAAGCTCATCAATATTGTCATATTCTGCCTGATCGAGCGAGGAATCGTCGCCGTAATCGACTCCGACCTCTGCGGTAGGAGCAGACGCTCCTGCCGAGGCTGCGGCGGTTGCGGCGGCATCCTTCGCGGCAGTCTTGACCGGACCGATGTAGATGTCGGGCTCTGCCAGCGTTTCATCGGGCGGGATCAGATCGGGGATCTCGTCCTCAAAGTCATCTTGAGACTCGTCCTCTTGCTTGGGAGAACTTGTCTTGACCGTAGCGGCGGCAGCGGCGGCAGCCGCGGTGCGCTTGTTGGTCTGGTTCGCCTCTTCCTCGGCAAGCTGTTCTTCCCACTCTCTTGCGCGCTCCTCGGCGCGTACGGCACGGCTTTCCTGAATCTTTTCAATGATATAATCCGGTGTCAGTCCGAGCGCGAGCATGGTGAAGATCAAGAGAAGAAGAATGACGAGAATATAGGTCAGTACCGAGGCGAACGCTGCGACAAGACCGTAGCTGACGAGACCGCCGAGAATACCTCCTCCGCGGAGATCCTCTGCGCCGTCGCTCCATGCCGAGCCGAAATCAAAGTAATCGCCATTGGCGATAGTGGCAAACAAAATCGAGAAAAAGAGCACAGAGAGGGCGGTCATTACCGACTGTAAAACGAGGCGACCGCGCGCTTTGGTATAGCTCTCGGATTCGGAAGAAATCGCCGAATCCTTCCAATTGACGTTATGCAAGCACCACTTGACACCGATATAGCCGAGTCCCAAGGGGAGAAGCACCGTTCCTGTACCGAAAAATCCGCCCAGAAGCCACAGAATTCCGTAGCCGAACGCACCGGCACCGTCATCAATGCCAAAGAGGCGAACGATCACGAGCGCAATGGCAAGAATGAGGGCGAAGACGATAAAAACATAAGGAAGCACCTTACATGCCGTGCTACGTCCTTTGCGGGGGGATTTCGAAGAAAAATCTTTCTCCGAGGAAGACGCGCTATTCTTTTTTGGTGGCATCGGCTTTTTTGCCGAGCTTTTTTGGGGCGCTTTTTTGGGCGCGGGGCGTTTTTTGGTTGCCATACGTGGAAATACCTCCTGACGGTGTCTTTTTGATTCGTATGATTTTTGGCATATTCTTTCACTTTTTTGGAAAAACTGTCAAAAAGAACGAAAGCGAATAGTTATACAGAATTATTATATCATAAACAAGACGTTCTTGCAAGCGCTTTTTCGGCGTTTTGTTGATTTTTTAAGGAGAGATGAGAATGAGCAGGTCGATAGGGATCGGGAAATACAAGGGGGCGTTTGGTGTTGCGCTTGCGGGCATTCTTGCGGGATTTGCCAACGGACTTTTGGGCGCGGGCGGCGGGATCGTGGCGGTGTTTGCCTTTGCGCGTTTTCTCCGTTCGGGGGAATATGAGCGACGAGATCTTTACGCCAACGCGCTCTGTGTGATGCTTCCGATCAGCGCGGTGTCGTGTCTTCGTTATGCGGCGGCGGGCCATCTTGTTACCGAGGGATTTGGGTGGTATGCACTTCCCGCGATCCTTGGCGGTGTGGTGGGCGGAATTTTGCTCGGACGGCTTCGGGCATCTTTGCTCAAAAAGATTTTCGCTCTGGGTCAATATTGCGCACACGGTATGCATCAGGTCTGTCTCCCCACTTTTTCATGTCTATAACACGCCCCCATAATAATAAATACAAAAAGATGTGTCAATTATATCACAGA
>JAFQPC010000061.1 GCA_017411935.1 Clostridia bacterium
AGAAATGCCCGGCGAAGAAGGCTATCCTGCATATCTGACCTCTCGTTTGGCACAGTTCTACGAGAGAGCAGGTAAGGTCGTATGCCTTGGCTCCGACGGACGCGAGGGCGCACTCTCCGCCATCGGTGCAGTTTCTCCGCAGGGCGGTGATATCTCCGAGCCCGTTACGCAGGCAACCTTGCGTATCGTTAAGGTCTTCTGGGGATTGGATGCATCCTTGGCATACCGCCGTCACTTCCCGGCAATCAACTGGCTCAACTCTTACTCGCTTTACCGCGACCGTCTGTCGGGCTGGTTCTCGCAAAACGTCTCCAAATCCTGGATGGACTACACCGCACGTTGCCTCAAGACCTTGCAGGTGGAAGCAGACCTGCAAGAGATCGTCAAGCTCGTCGGTATGGATGCACTTTCGGCTTCCGACCGTCTCACCCTTGACGTGGCACAGTCCATCAGAGAAGACTTTTTGCAACAAAACGCGTTCCTGGATATCGACTCCTACACACCTCTTGATAAGCAATGCGGTATTTTGGATATGATCTTCACCTATGAGGATAACGCACGCCGCGCCATCGAGGCAGGAGCTGACATTGAAGACATCTGCTCCTTGCCCGTACATGAAAGAATTGCACGTGCAAAGACGGTTGAAAACGACAATTATCAAAACGAGTTCAAGGCTATCAAGGCCGACATCGCCGCACAGATGGATAAGCTGATTGCAGGCGTAGAAGCTGAGTAAAGGAGGGCATAGCAATGATCAGAGAATACAGAACCATTGAAGAAGTTGCAGGTCCTCTTATGCTCGTAAAACAGGTCGAGGGCGTCAAATACGACGAGCTTGGCGAAATCGAGCTCCCGAATGGGGAAGTTCGTCGCTGTCGCGTACTCGAGGTCAACGGCAGAAACGTGCTCGTTCAGCTCTTCGAGTCTGCCGCAGGTATCAACCTCGCCGACAGCAAGGTTCGCTTCACAGGGCACGGCGTAGAGCTCCCCGTATCGCAAAATATGCTCGGCCGCGTATTCAACGGCATGGGTGAGGCGATCGACGGTGGCGCGCGTCTGATTCCCGAAAAGACCATGGATATCAACGGCACGCCCATCAATCCCGCCGCACGCTACTATCCTTCCGAGTTTATCCAAACCGGTGTTTCCACCATCGATGGACTGAACACCCTTGTTCGTGGACAAAAGCTGCCCATCTTCTCGGGCTCGGGTCTGCCGCACGCAAACCTCGCGGCACAGATCGCCCGTCAAGCAAAGGTCAGAAACAAGGATGATAAATTCGCAGTTGTTTTTGCGGCTGTCGGTATCACCTTTGAAGAAGCAGATTTCTTTATCTCCGACTTCAAGCGCACAGGCGCGATCGACCGTACCGTGCTTTTCATCAACCTCGCATCCGACCCTGCCATCGAGCGTATTTCCACGCCCCGTATGGCGCTGACCGCCGCAGAGTATCTCGCATTCGAGTGCGATATGCACGTGCTGGTCATCATCACCGATATCACCAACTACGCCGAGGCTTTGCGTGAGGTTTCTGCCGCACGTAAGGAGGTTCCCGGTCGCCGCGGCTATCCCGGCTACCTCTACACCGACTTGGCTACTATGTATGAGCGCGCAGGTCGTAAAATGGGCTCCGAGGGCTCCATCACAATGATCCCGATCCTCACCATGCCCGAGGATGACAAGACTCACCCCATTCCCGACCTGACCGGTTATATCACCGAGGGACAGATCATTCTCTCCCGCGAAATGTACCGCAAGGGATATCTGCCGCCCGTTGACGTTCTGCCGTCGCTCTCCCGTTTGAAGGACAAGGGTATCGGTGAGGGCAAAACGCGCGAGGACCACTCCGCAACGCTCAACCAGCTCTTCGCCGCCTATGCACGCGGTAAAGAGGCAAAGGAGCTCATGGTCGTTCTCGGTGAGGCAGCACTGTCTCCCATCGACCGTCTCTACGCACAGTTTGCAGACGAATTTGAGGCAAGATATATCAATCAGGGCTTTGACGAAAACCGTTCCATTGAAGAGACCTTGGATCTCGGCTGGGAGCTGCTTTCCATTCTACCCAAGAGCGAAATGAAGCGTATCAAGCCCGAAATGATTGAAAAATACTGGCCCAAGAAAGCGTAAAGCGACGTGGTAATTTTAACGGAAAGAGAGGTGACAGAAAAGCATGGCTGAATTGAGAGTAAACCCCACACGTATGGAAATGAAGCGCATTCAAACGCGCTACCAAACCGCACGCAAGGGGCATAAGCTGCTCAAGGATAAGCGCGACGAATTGATGAAGCAATTTCTCGACGTCGTGCGCGAGGATAAGCTTTTGCGCGAGCGCGTAGAAGAAGCCCTTGGCAAGGTTTACCGTTCCTTTACGGTTGCAAGTGCCGTCAGCAGTCCCAAAATGCTGGAGGAAGCCCTCATCTGTCCCAAAAAGGAGGGCGAGCTCTCCGTTGAATACAAAAATATTATGAGCGTCACAGTGCCCGAATTCCATCTGCGCGTGCGCTCCGAGGGGGGAAGCGACAGCTACAACTACGGCTAGGCATTCACC
>JAFQPC010000062.1 GCA_017411935.1 Clostridia bacterium
CGCCGATCTTTTTGCCACCGAGGCAAATGTTCAGCCAAACCGTCTCGTCTGCCCAATACGGCTTCTCACGCTTCTCAAAGGTAAAGCTCTCCATATGCGTGTAGCGCGGCATCGCGCCGATCACGCCTTTGGCATTGCGGAAGAGCTCTGCGACCTTGTCAGGCGAGCCGACGAAGGCACAGCCGAGGTGCTTCTTCTGCGCGGGGAGCTTTTCTCCCTCGTACTCGGCGGTGTAATCGCCGTCGTAGAAGATCTGCGCTTCCTCGAAAATATCGAACTCTGCGAAGTTTCTCTCGTTCTTCGCAATTGCCTTGCAAATGTTGGGCAGAAGCGAGGAACGGATATATTTTTCATCGGGCGCGGGGGGCGTTGCGAGCGCGAGAATGCCGTCGGTATTCGGCAGAAGCGCCTTGACAAATTCGTCGCTCATCCAGGGGTAGGTGAAGATCTCCTGCATATTGCAACGGAACGCGAGATATTCCTTGATCTTACGGACAAGGTCCACGCTGAGCTGATTGATCGCGCCGTCGAACGAGGTGGTGATGGTGGTCGCTTCGAAGTTCTCGTAGCCGTACATTCTTGCAACTTCTTCCATAATGTCCGCCTTGATCGAAACGTCACCCGTCGAGCGCCAGGTGGGAACGACGATGTGCATTCCCGTTTCAGTAAAGGTGACCTCGTAGCCCATCGTGCCGAGCTTCTTGGCGATGATCTCCTGCGGGATCCGCTTGCCAAGTCTGCGATCGAGCCAATCAAACTCCACGTCGATCTCTTTCTTCTCGAGCTTCTTGAGATATTCATCGCGGAACGCCGTGACGTTCATCTCGGGGTAGAGCTCGGAGAAAAGCTGCATTGCGAGCGAGAGTGCCTGATCGCAACGCTCGGGGTCGACTGCCTTTTCGTAACGCGAGGAAGCCTCGGTACGGTTGTCGTAGCGGAGCGCCGTACGGCGAACACCGCGCGACTCGAAGTTGGCAACCTCGAGAATGACGCTTTCGGTCTCGGGGAGCACCGAATCCTTGGCGCCGCCCATCACGCCTGCGAGCGCGACCGCGCCCTCGGCATCGGCGATCACGAGATCGTCGGTCGAGAGGTCGAGCTCCTTGTCGTTGAGAAGCAGGAGCTTTTCGCCTTCGTTTGCGCGGCGAACTTCGATGTGGTCGATGATGTGGTTGGAATCAAAGACGTGCGTCGGTTGTCCCGTGGCGAGCATAACGTAGTTGGTCACGTCCACGAGCGCGTTGATCGGACGCATACCGACACGCCAGATTCGGCTCTGCATTTCAAACGGAGAGGGTTTTACGGAAAGACCCTCGATCTTCGCTCCGATATAGCGGGGGCAACGGTCGACGTCCTTGATACGAACGTCGTAGGTTTCCTTTGCCGTGGGAACGTAGGGGGTAAATTCGACGAGCGGCAGGTCGTAGAGCGCCGCCAGCTCGCGCGCGATGCCGTAGTGACCCCAAAGGTCAGGGCGGTTGGTCATCGACTTGTTGTCAATTTCAAGAATGATATCATTCAGGTCGAGCGCATCGGCAAGATTCGTTCCTGCGGGAGCGTCGAAAGCCGTCAGATCCATAATTTCGTGATCGTCGGCAGGAAAGAGATCCGAGAGACCGACCTCGCTCGAGGCGCAGATCATACCGAAGCTTGCGACACCGCGAAGCTTTGCGTTTTTGATCTCTACGGGCTCCCCCTCGCCGTGCCAGCGTACCATCGCACCGGGGCAGGCGACGACGACCTTCATTCCGACCTCAAGGTTCGAGCCGCCGCAGACGATATCCTTGATCTCGTCCATACCGACGTCTACCTTACAAACGCGGAGCTTGTCGGCATTCGGGTGGGGAAGAACTTCCTTGATTTCACCGATGACGATCTTTTCAAAACGTTCGGCAAGGTTTTCCGCGCCCTCGACCTCGACGGTCGACATCGTCAGATCGTACGCGAGACGCGAAAGGTCCATATCGTCAGGAAGCTTGACGTAATCTTTGATCCAATTGAGAGATAATTTCATAGTTCGTGATCCTCCTTCTTATTAGTGGAACTGCTTTAAGAAGCGAAGGTCGGTGCTGTGGAAGAGACGTACGTCGTCCACGCCGTAGCGCATCATAACGAGACGGTCCAGACCGATGTTGACGTAGAAGCCCGTATATTCGTCGGGGTCAAGTCCTGCCGCACGGAGTACGTTCGGGTGAGGCGTGCCGCCGGGCATGATCTCGATCCAGCCGACGTGCTTACAAACACTGCAACCCTTTCCGCCGCAGACGAGACAGCCCATGTCGATCTCAAAGCCGGGCTCGACGAAGGGGAAGAATCCTGCTCTCATACGGACGGGAACGTCCTGACCGAAGACCTTCGAGAGAATGCTCTTGATCATGACCTTACCTGCGGTATAGGTGAAATCCTTATCGACGATGAGTGCTTCATACTGGAAGAAGGCGCGCTCGTGGCGTGCGTCGGTCGTTTCGTTACGGTAAACGCGACCGGGGTAAACGAAGCGGTAGGGGGGCTTGTGCGTCTGCATATAGCGAACGCTGTCGCCCGTCAGGTGAGGACGCAGACAGAGCTTGTCGTTTGCCGCCCCCGTGTCGTGACCCTCGAGCCAATAGGTATCCATGCTCTCACGCGCAGGGTGATTGGGCGGGAAGTTGAGGTTGTCGAACGCGTAGTATTCGCTCGTGATCTCGGGACCCGAGAAGACCTCGAAGCCCATCGAGCGGAACGCGTCGTTGAGGTCGTAGCACATCTGTGTGATGGGGTGCAGACCGCCGATCTTCGGCTCGTTGCCGGGGATCGTGCAGTCAAAGTCTTGAGGGATCTCGGACGCTTTGAGCTTGAGCGCTTCGCGTCTGCCCTCGATCTGCTCGGAAAGCAGATTCTTGACGTTGTTGACCGCCTTTCCCATTTCGGGACGGAGCGCGACGTCGAGCTTGGGGATCTCCTTGAGAAGCTCGGTAATGCTTCCTTGCTTGCCAAGGAGCGCGCCCTTGACTTCCTGTAATTCTGCTTCGTTCTTGGCGGCTTCGATCTTTGCCGAGCCTTCACGGAGCAAGGCTTCTAACTTTTCTTTCATAATGACTTCCTTTATATTTTATAAATTTTTGACAATAAAAAAGCCCGCCCTTTCTTCCTTTTTCGTTGGAAGAAAGCGCAGGGACGGCAAACGCCGTGATACCACTCTGCTTCGCGCTTGCCTTGCGACAAGAGCCTCATCGGGTGCCAAACAACACCTCTGCGGATAACGGTCGCCTCCGGTAAGACCTACTGCCCGTGGAATGGGTTCAGCCCACAGCTCGCGGAAGGAATTTCTTCGATTTCACCTACCGTCTCGCACCTGCCGACGGCTCTCTGAAAGACGAACATCGAAATACTTGTTTCCGCTCAAACGCTTTTATGATACTTTATTGTATCAAAACTTTCCCCGTTTGTCAAGGGTTTTTGAAAAAAAGTGTTGCTCGGAGAAAAAAGGACTTGATTTTTTTCTTCCTTTCTGTTATAATAATTCCTGTTGAAATTTTTGACCTTTGAGGTAGTTATGAATCATATTCATCATCCCCGACATCACCGCGGTGCGGTTGCTCTGCCGAGACACCATTATCACGCGGGCGAGATCTTCCACGGAATTCTCACGCATACGACCGAGTTTGTGCGAAAGAACGTCGTGATGTGCATTGCACTGCTTGCCGCCGCCGTGACTTCGGTGCTTGTCCCCCCCGACCGCGCGTATCTCGGTTATTTTGACGTAAAGACGCTGACCTGTCTTTTCTGCGTTCTCGCCGTTGTCTGCGCACTCAAAAACGTCAACTTTTTTTATTTGCTTGCGCGTAAAGTGGTAGAGCTTTTCCGTACTGCGCGAATGAGCGTGCTCGTTTTGGTCTATATTACCTTTATCGGCTCGATGCTCATTGCGAACGATATGGCGCTTCTGACCTTTCTGCCGCTCGGCTATCTCGTGCTCTCGGTGACGGGCAAGGAAAAGTATATGGCGTTTACCTTTATTATGCAGAACATCGCCGCCAACCTCGGCGGAATGCTCACGCCCTTCGGAAATCCGCAAAACCTGTATCTCTACTCCAAATACAATATTCCCACGGGCGAATTTATGGCGATCATGCTTCCGCCCTTTCTGCTCGCGATCGCACTGATTACGGTCGCCTGCCTTGTGTTCGTTCAGGCAGAGCCGCTTTCGCTCCCCTCGGAGAAGGCGGAATTTCATCCGAAAAAGACGGCGATCTATCTCGTTCTCTTTGCGCTCTCGATCGCGATCGTCTTCCGCGGAATTCCGTATTGGATCGGACTGATCGTCATTCCCGCCGTACTTCTCGTGATGGACCGCAAGGCGCTTCGGATGGTCGATTATCCGCTTCTTCTGACCTTCGTGTTCTTCTTCATTTTTGCGGGAAATATGGCGCGCATCGACGCGGTGCGCTCGCTTTTTTCGATGCTTCTTGAAAAGAGCACGCTGCTCTTTAGCGTCTTTTCCTGTCAGATCATCAGTAACGTTCCCTCGGCAATTCTGCTTTCGCAGTTTACCGACAACTACCGCGAGTTGCTCGTCGGTGTCAACATTGGCGGCGCGGGAACGCTCATTGCGTCGCTTGCGAGCCTGATCACCTTCCGTGAGTACGTCAAGCACAACCCCGAAAAGACGCTTTCCTACGTCGGACTTTTCTCGGCGTTCAACTTCGGATTCCTGGCGATCCTGACCGCCTTTATGATGATCGTTTTTTAAAAGAAATATTCGAAATAGAACTATTTGAAAGGAGATCCCACTATGAAGCTTC
>JAFQPC010000063.1 GCA_017411935.1 Clostridia bacterium
ATAGGCGTTCCGTTACCACGGCAACTGCCGTCTCGTCCTGGTCAATGGCAATCAGAAGTCCGCCGTCGGAAAGACGACGCGCAATCTCCGAAGAATGTCCGCCGCCCCCCGCAGTGCCGTCAAGATAGACACCGTCGGGTTTGATCGCCAACCCTTGCATACACTCGTCCAGAAGCACCGAACGGTGTGAAAATTCAATCTTTTTTCCCTTTTCTTGCATTTCTTCCATCGCAAAACCCTTACAGACCGTAGGATTCGAGGACAGCTCTCATATCGGCGAGATCCTCCTCGGCTACCATTGCCGCATAGTTGTCTTCCGACCAGATCTCCGAATGGTCGCCGCAACCAACGATCACGGCATTTTTGTCAAGTCCCGCAAATTCGATCAGATCGGGGGTCAGTACGATTCTTCCCTGAGAATCGGGAGAGACCTGCGCTGCGTTACGGCTCAGCGCGCGAATGATACGTTCCTTGTCCTTGCCGTCAAGGCTGGTGATCGGTCGGATATACTCCGCCCAACCCTCCGAGGAATAAACACGGAGGCACTGCTCACGAATACTCTTGGCAACAACGAACGACGAACCAAGTTCTTCTCTGTGCTTTGAGGGGATAAAAAGTCTGTTTTTGGGATCAAGACTGTGTTTGTATTCACCCGACAGCATCGCAGATGACCTCCTTCTTTGAGAATTTTATATTTTTTGCCTCACAAAGGCGGAATTTTTCGCTTTTTTGGGGGAGACGAAGCTCTTTTTTCACGAAATCTCGGAATTTTTTCAACACTTCGCTACATTTCGCTCCACTTTTCCCCACTTCGATGCTCCTATTATACAACACTAACCCCAAAACCGTCAAGAGGTTTTTGAAAATTTTTTTAATTTTTTTTAAAATTTCCATCACTTTTTTCAAAAAAAGAAGAAAACCGCTCCTTTTTTTTCACGGTTTTCCATAATATTCCATTTTTGTTATTACATTCCATTTTCAAAGAGTTGTTGTGGCAATCAACAAAAAGAGAGCAGACTTTGATCTGCTCTCCGTGTTTTTAATTACTCCGCCTTCTCGAACAATCACCACACAGCTCCGATGGAAATCCAGACAATGCTCCTGCAGATAATAGAACAATTTCGTTGCCGTAAATTAGTAACGGGCATTACGATGATCGAGTATCGAAACGAGCGTCGTGTGACACAAGCGAAAAACCACTTGATTTCTACCGAGCAGAGCATCAATGAGATCGCGCAATTTTTAGTTTTTTGTACTGCGGCGTATTTCTCGGAAATTTTTGTGAAATCAGAGAAGATTTCTCCCAGTGAATACCGAAAACTACATCTTTTTTATTGTTATAATTTTGCCGCTTGAATGGCAGGGAGAAGAATTTCCGTTAATTCGTCCATCATTTCCTCGGTACCGATGGTCACGCGAAGATGCTTTTCTGCATTTCCCACAAAAATCCGAATCAAATATCCGTGCTCGTTTACAACACGCTGCACCCGGTCAACGTCATAACCCACAAGGCGAATATAGACGAAATTGGTATCCGATTCGAGCACTTGTACACCGTCGAGTCGATTGAGGGCATCAGAGAATTTTTTGCGCGCACGAAGAATCTTGATTCTGACGTCATCGTAATATTCGTCGTCCTCAAGCGCGGCAATCGCCATTCTCTTGACGATATGCGGCAGACGGTGCAACGGCATATCGAGCCAAAGTACCTTTTTTAGTGCCGCGGAACAAAAGCCGTAACCAATGCGAAGGTTGGCAAGTCCGTAATACTTGGAAAAGGTTCGCGAGAACACTACATTGTCGTAGGTTTCGATCAAACGGCGAATATCGAGCGTATATTCCGCAAATCCGTAATAGGCTTCGTCAATCAACATCAGCGTATTAGGATAGGAGCGAATCAAGTCCTCAAGTTCCTCGTCTGCCATTTTATTTCCCGTTGGCATTGCGGGAGAAGCAATCAAAGCGATCTTTGGATCATACTTCTCAATCATCGCACGAATATTTGCCACGTCGTGGTTACATTTCGTCTCGCCCTCGGCGATCTGATATTTTACAATTTTTAAAAAGCGGTAATCAGCAAGTCCAAAATAGTAGCTCCAACCCGGATCGGGAAGCATCACTGTGTCCCCGGGGCGTGCAATTACGCTAATGATCGATTTGAGATTTTCAGCAGAGCCGTTATTAAGAAACAAATTTTCCTCGGGAAGTCCAAGCTTCTTTGAAAGAGCTTCAATTAAGTCTTCTTTTGCAGTGGACTCGTATAAGTAAAGATCAGTCATCGTCGTCTCCTTCAACGTCTCAAGACACTTGGGGGACGGGCCGTAGAGATTTTCGTTATAGTGCAAACGCCCAGTTGTTTGCTCAGTGGGTACACCTGCATATCGTGTAATTCCGTCATAAGGCTTTGTAAGTCTGCTCATTGTAAAATTCCTTTCGTTATTCAAAAATATTTCGCCATACCTTGACATTATCGGCATCATCTGCTATAATGATACCATAACAAAAAATCAAACACAATACTTGTTAAAATTATTGAAATTCAAACATTTTTGGTAACATTTTTGAAAACGAGGTATTTATGACTTTAAACAACCGTCAAAAACAAATCTTAAATGAATTGGAAGCATCTCGGCAGGTACGCGTCACAAAGCTTGCCAAAAAATTATTTGCCAGCGAAATGACGATCCGCCGAGATCTCGAATATCTCGAAAAAGAAGGGTTTCTCATTCGGTGCCACGGCGGTGCGGTTCCGATCGGCAATCATCTTCTCTACCCCATCAAATATCGTATGTGGATCAACACCAAGGAAAAGAAGGACCTGGCGTTGGCGGCAAAAAAATATTTGAAAGACGGGCAGGTCATCTTTTTCAACAGTTCCTCGACTACCTCTTACCTAATTCCCTACCTCAAGGAATATAAAGACCTGCATATCATTACGAACTCAGTTCATCTTTTGTCTTTGCTGGGAACGCTGCATATTTCCTGCACGCTGACAGGCGGAGATTATCACGAGGTCGAGCAATGCCTATGCGGCGGCGGTGCCGAAGCATATTTGTCCGACATCAATCCCGACCTCGCAATTCTTTCCTGCGAGGGGATCACAGAGGATGGTGAAATTACCGACAGCCACGAGGAAATGGCTCGGATTGCCAGAATCGCATGCAAAAACGCAAAGCAAGTCGTCTTTTTGATGGATACCTCCAAACAAGAAAGCAAATACACCTACACCGTCTGCCGTGTTGCCGAGCACGATAACATCATCGTGCTTCCTCCCCACAACCAGCCGTAGGAGATTTCTTTCATAATACTGATTACGATAATATAGAAAGGGCATATCCGAAAGCGGATATGCCCTTTCTCTTACGGTATAATTTTTTATGTTTGAATTTTCCATTTTTGTTCGTTTTTCAATTGTTAAAACATGGATTGACAAACAATTGCCGTAATTATACAATAATATTAAGGATAAATACGAAAAAATCGAGAGGTTTCTTATGAAAGAACGAAAAGAAAGGATCATAAATTCAATTTTGACACATCGCCTCATCGTAATTGTGCGCGGAGTCGCGAGCGAACAGCTCATTCCGTTGGCAGAGGCATTGTATCGTGGCGGTGTTCGCTTGCTTGAGGTAACCTTTTGCGCTGACCGTTCTCGTCTTGATGAGGAAGTGGCAGAGGATATTCGTCTGCTTTGCGAGCACTTCGAAGATAGAATGGAGATTGGCGCGGGGACAAAGTGCTCGTTTCTCCGGGCTGGAAAGAAGTTTACGGGAAAGAAGAGGGGACCGCCGAGGATGCGCTTCCGGCGCTTGTCCCCGAAGACGGCGGGA
>JAFQPC010000064.1 GCA_017411935.1 Clostridia bacterium
GCCGAACGCTTGCCCAAAGACCAAAGGTGTGTTCGGGCGAAGAATTCCGAAAATTATAGTCTCTTACAAGACGTCGCAAGAGGCGAAGATCGTTCGGCTCGATCTCTTCGTCACCAATCGAAAGAGAGCGCATCGGCGCAATATACATTCCGATCGACTCGTGCCCCGTCGTCTTTAAGCATTCGGTAAACTCGGGATAAAAGGCTTGAATTCCTTCAAAAAGAAAGACATCCTGCTCACGGCTTGCCACGGAACGGTAGCCGACTCGCTTGCCTTCATGAAAGCTAAAAATTGGGCAATGGCTTTCCTGCTCCGAAAAAATCTCCCGAATAAATCGGGACATTTCTTCCCAATCAATAGTTGCCGCAGAATCGTAATCCAGCGTTTCGATCCCTCCCGCGCCTGCCTTTTGATGCAGATGATCCTTATCATAGAAGAAATCATCAATCGAGATCAGATGCAAATGCTTCCCTGCTTTGGCAAAACGAGCCTTCAAAAGATTTGCCAATGTGGTTTTTCCCGAACAGGTCGGACCTGAAAGTCGCAAAACACGCGCACCTCGGCAAGCAAGAACTTGGGTGGCAAGCGCATTTAAACGCTTTGAAAAATCGTCCTCACAAGCGTCGATCCACGCTTGTACCTCACGGAAACGGTCATTGTTCTCCATCGTACTCCTTTCCACGGAATCCTCGGAGCAACCTTTCCGGTACCCAACAAAAATTGCTTAAAGCATTCCGTGCTTCTTATAGAAATTCTCTGCCGCTTCGGCAAAGACAACACGTCGATCCTCTTCCAGATATTCGTACGGGTATTTTTGGTGGAAGAGACGTTCAATATTTCTTGTCGACGTATCCTCACTTGCATAATCCACAAGCTTTGTCACAGCACCCGCACCTGCCGCAAAAATGGAATGAATTTCCTCCATCATATAAATATTATACAATCCCTCGTGGTTCGGTAAAGAAAATCCAACGTTTTCATAGTTTCCCACGGTGTTCTTTTGTCTATACATATAGTACGGAATATATCCCGCCTGATGCGTTTTGATTTGAGAATAATCCACACATTTTCCCGCATCTCCTCCACGAATCGAATAAATATCCGAATTAAGTCTCAAAATCTCTGCTGATTTTTTGACGCAGAAGGTATGTACGGTAATATTCTCGGGATTCAACTGCAAAATCTGATCCATCGTAGCGGAAAACCGGCGGAAATTATCTCCGGGAAGTCCCGCGATCAAATCAACGTTCACAGTAGGGATTTCGGCACGTCTTGCATCCTCAAAAGCACGGAAAAATTCTTCCACGGAATGATTTCTTCCAATACCGCAAAGCACCTCATCACAAAGGCTTTGGGGATTGACGCTGACACGGGTAACTCCATACTCTTTTGCAATTCTCAGCTTTTCCTCGTTGATGGTATCGGGACGTCCTGCTTCCATCGTATATTCCTCAAGCTTTGTAACGTCGGTCAGCGTAGCGATAAAGGAAAGAAGATCTTTGATCTGCTCTTCATCCAGGATCGTAGGCGTTCCTCCGCCAATATAGACCGTACGAACACGAAGTCCGAGACGGTCGATCGTCTCAAAATTGGAACGAATATCTTCCTTGAGACGCTCCAAATACTGTGGAATCAATCCCAGCAGTCTTTTGGAAGTATATGACACGAACGAGCAATAGGTGCAACGAGAGGGGCAAAACGGGATCGAAATATATACACTGCAATCCTTGGGAGAGGGATCTCCCACAATTCTCTTCTCGGTCAGCGCAATATCGGTCGCAAGTGCCGCTTTTTTGGGAATGACAAAATAATCGGTATTGAGAATTTTTTTGACACGGGTCTTACTGATCCCCGCATTTAAAAGTTCCGATGCCACTTTTGAGGGACGTACGCCGATCATCATTCCCCACGCGGGACGGTATCCGATTCTCTCTCCCAACGCACCTAACACAGCACCGCCAACCGCAAGCTTCAGGGTACGTTCCGCGGTTCTGTAATCGTTCTGATCCGCCGTATATTCACTTTGAGTGCTTTCCCCCTTCCAGTCGATCCGAGCAAGCGCCCAAACGCTATTTTCTCTCTGTTCGGAACGAACGTACAGGGTGGGAGTATCCGCATCTTCGCTCGCTTCAGCTTTCTCACCAAAATGTTCTCCCGGGAAAAAGATCATAGCAAGTGTCTGTACATAATATTTATTGACGGGGGATTCCAATATGATTTTCATACGATCTTCCTTTATTTTTTTACTTTCCTGCCAATAATACACGGCTGTCCATTGTGATCGTTACAGGACCGTCACAAGTCATCTCTATCTCCATCGACGCACCGAACACACCACAGCCTACCTGCCGCAGCTCACGTCGGCAATGCTCCGAAAAATACTCGTACAAGCGGTTTGCTTCGGTCGGTGCCGCAGCTCCCATATAATCGGGACGCTTTCCTTTTTTATAGGAGGCAAGAAGCGTAAAGTTGGAAACAACAAGCATCTCACCGTCGATATCCTTTAAGGAGAGGTTCATTTTATCGTTCTCATCACAAAAGATGCGGAGATGAACGATCTTTTCAGCGAGCGCATCGGCATCTCGCTCGGTATCCCCCTGAGCTACGCCCAACAGTACACAAAGCCCCTGCCCACAAGCCCCCGAAAGAGTTCCATCGGCATAAACCTTCGCTCTTTTGACACGCTGAATGACTGCGATCATATTTTTCTCTCCTTTCTTTCACAATAAATATTATGAAAATCCTCGTACGATCTCACGAACAC
>JAFQPC010000065.1 GCA_017411935.1 Clostridia bacterium
GTAGGAAACGCGCATCGCAAGCCCCTTTCGCTCGCCTTCGCTCACGAGCGCCGAGAGAAAGAGCACGCCCGTGCCGTAATAATCGTCCACGACGTAGAGTTTTTTGGCTTCCTTTTCGTAAGAATCAAAGCGGACTCTTCCCCGCATTCCGATCGAATCGGCAAGCCCTGCCTTGATAGACGCGCCATTTCCCTCGGGAATGGGAGCGAGCATTCGCCGTGCGGCGGCGCGAAGCTTTTCTTCCCGTACCGAGGGGAACACAAGCGAGGCACAAGCCGCATCGACCGCCATTGCCGCCGAAAGATAGCGATACCCCCGACGGTAGGCGTTCGCTTTGAGTGCGCCATAGGAAACGATATCGTTATAGCGGAGTGAGAGTCTCTGCGCGTCCCAAAACTCACCGAGATTGACGATCTCATCTCTCGCTCCCGGAAGATCGGTATCGGCAAGATGCGGTGCCGTTCCGTCAAGTAGCGCGATCCTTCCGTCAAGCACGATGCCGTCGAGCGAGGTGGGGTCGGACGAACACCGATATTCCTCAATGCTCATACCGCGCCTTTGCGCCTCCTCTGCCACCCCACGCAAAAAGCTGCTCTTGCCCGTGCCGGGGCCGCCCTTGATGATGTATCGCTTTTGAATCTCTTTTCCTTCAAAGACCGAGGGATAAAAGCTACAAAATCCCTCGCCTGAATTTGCCGCCGCAAATCTCGGCAGACCTTCGCCGATCGGCTTCTTTTCTTCTTCGCGTTTCATTGGCATATTCCTCCTGCCTTTCTATCTGTTCTGATTCCTTGCAATACAGTCTATGCCACGCGCTCGCGTTTTGTTAACGCTCAATGATGGTCACGCTCGCAGGCTTGATTCCCGCTTCGGTATACACGATCTCGTTGATCTGCGAGATCTGTGCTGCCGTCAATCCGTCGCTCCGTACGACGATGCGAGCGCCGTCGCCGCTGATGACCGCAACGCATTCTTCAAATCCCTTGGCAAGGATGAGCGTTTCAATGTTCGATTCGGTCGCCATGACGGTCGCCAGCTTGTTGATCTCAGCGAGCGCCTCGTTTTTTGCCGCCTCGGTCGAGGATGCGTTGTCGACGACCGATTGCAAAACCTCAATTGCCTCGTCACGGCTTCTCTGACGGCTTACCTGCACGCTCGAAAAGTAAGAATCCACCGAAGTCTCGGTGTTCTGATCGTTCGGTGTCTCGTCTTGCGGCTCCGTACCTGTGGGCTGATTGTAATCAAAACCTTCCTCATCCTCCTGCGAGAAGATGACGAGATTGATCGTCACCGCGGCGGCGATCAGCAGTACTGCACCGAAAATGACAAAATTCCGTTTTCCGACCTTTTGACAAAAACCCTTGACCTTGTCCTTCATCGTATCCCATTTGGTGTTCATATTCATTCCTCCGAATTTGTTCTTTTTTGTGTACGGTACATCTATATGAAGGGCGTGTTCGTGTTATGACACGTCGCCCGAGGCAACAAAAATTTTATTTGTTCCGATCGAGAAGGTCGCCGAGACGAGTGAGATGATGCGGGCGCGCACCTCGGCATCGTCTCCCCCCTCGCAAACGATACCGATCCCAGCGATCTCGGGATTTTCGTAGCAAATGAGGATCGCCTCCTCGCTCGTACCGCTTCCGACGAGCACGGTCGAGCTCTGATACCCCGAGGACGAATTTTTCGCGTCGGTGGCATAGACGGCGCGGTATCCGCCCCGAAGCGTCACGGCGGCTTGCACCTTTCCTGCGCCCTTGACCCCAGAGCAGATCTCCACGACCCGTGCTTCGACCGCACGGGCATACGCCTCGGGATCACGAACTTCTTCGGATCCTGTCTCTCCCTCCTCCCGCCGCTCTCCCGCAAAGCTCCCAAAGAGGAGCAAAAGCACGCCGAGGATCGCACCGATGGCAAGAAAAAGAGTTTTTTTGTCTTTTTTGATATTTTTTACATTTTCCGACATACCTTTCTCCTTATCATTTTAATAATATCAACGGTTATATTTTTAAAAATAATATTTTTCATCTCTTATTCATAGAGGATCACGCAGGGACACCCCCATTCTGTCCGAACAAAAGAAACGATCTCTCTCGGCTCGGTCAAAACGCCGTTTCCCTGCAAGGAAACGTAAATTTCGGAAATTTCTATTTTATCATTTTCCGTCACAAAATTCGCCGTAATTCTCGCTGTTTCTTCCGAAAGTGAAAATTTTTGAAATATCTTTGTTTTTATGATTTGTTCGGCTTGTTTTTTTGTTGCATTTTCCAATGAATGATGATAAATTTCGTCATAATTTATCTGAAGATTTTCGTCTTCCGAAAATATCTCCCCAAGAGAAACCTCACGTTCCTTGCCGAGTGCTCCGAGGAGAGGTCCGAGCAACGCTGCCACAAGGCAGAGCGAGACGGTCAGGCGAAGATATTTTTGCAGATTTCCCTCGGGGGCAAGCATCCGTACGATCCCGCCAAGGAGTGTGGTGGCGACGAGTGCGCCGAGATATTCTTTCATTCCCCTCCCCCTTTACGCAATCGCAACCGTACTTTTGACGAAGATCGTCAGCGCGAGAATAAACATCACGCCACTCATTGCCGTGACGGCAAGCAGACATCCAAACACCCCGCCAAGCTCGCCGAGCAGACGGCTCTCTCGCTCACACCCAAGGATCTCGGCAAGCCCTCCCGCAAGCAGAAAGACGAGGCGGGTGGCGATCAACGAGAGGACGGTGGGAAGCACGAGCAGTGCCACCAGCAAAATCCCTCCGATACCGACAACACCCTTGAGAACGCTCACGCTTGCGGCAACGGTACGAAGCGTTTCTCCGATCGAGCCTCCGACCGTTGGAATGACGGTAGCCGAGACAAGCTTTGCCGTCCGTGCCGCCATACTGTCTGCCGCCGCACTTAGGGTCGTGCTCGCGCCGAGTGAGGTGAGAAGAAGCGTCATAATAAAGCCAAGAGTAAAGGTATAGGTCTTTTTGATCGCCGAGGTAATTCCCCGAAGCGAGGACTCGCCGCCGAGCGACTGACAGAGTGCCGCCGCCATACAAAAGGCGCAAACGGGAACGACGGTTTGTCCGACCACGCGTTGCGTGACGGTGAGAAAAGCATACAGCGACGCTGTACCCACCGATGCCGTACTGACGTTTCCTCCCATCGCCCAGACGCTCCCCGCAATCGGGATCATCGCCCCCATCAGCGAGGAGAGGCGTGTGAGCATTTCCTGCGCTTCGGAAAGATAGCGATACTGATAGGAAAGAATGGCGGCAAAGATCGCGGCGCTCGTCATAAAATCAACTGCCCCCGAAAGTGCCGCGCCGCCGACGGAATGCTTCAGTGCGCCAAGCACGGCTGCAAGCAAAAGGAGTCCGCAGAGTGTGGCAAGCAATTGCAAGGCATCGCGAATGATCCGCACCGAAATTGCATCAACGATCGAAAAGATCCCCGTGGGGGTAAGCATTTTCGTCAGAGCATCCTGTGTTTTCTCAAGCTCTCCTGAGGAAAAACCGTCCGCAAGAAGCTCGCGTTCTTCGTCCTCAAGGTGTTCGCTCAATGCCGAGAACTCGTCGGCGATCTCGCTCTCACTCTCTGCCGAGACGCCGATGTCAAACAAACCAACCAAAAGCATCACGAGGCAAAGAACGAGCAAAATTCGTTTTTCTCTCATGTTCCGATCTCCAGGATCTCTGCCGCCGTTTCCATGATCTCCTCGACAAGCGGAAGCGAGAGCCAAACGATCGCGAGCTTCCCCGCCATCTCAATACCGCTCGCCAAAGTGCTCTCGCCCGTATCACGGCAAAGATCCGAGCAGATCGCGCTCAAAAAAGCAAGACCGAGAGCACGGATCATGCAATCGGCGTATTTTTCCGCACCGCTTGCCGCAAAGAGTCCTCGAAGCTCCTCCAACATCTCGGAAAGGCTGAAGATCAGCACCCCAAACAAAAGAACGCTCCCGCCAAGGCGAACGAGCCCGACGAACTCTCCCCCCATCCGCGCGAGCAGGAGCGATGCCGCAAGGCAAAGGACGGCAAGTCCGCAAATACGAAACAGTGCTTCGCCCATCACGCTCAAAATCCGAAGACCGATCGTACGGTCGAAAACAGATTTCCGATCTCTCCGACAAGCAAAAGCATCACAACGACGATCCCTGCGACCGTCAGGAGCATTGCCTGCTCGTCCCGTCCCGATTTATTGAGGATCACCGAAGCAATGGAAACAAGTACACCGACCCCTGCAATTTTCAAGATCAATCCAATATCCATCGTTATTTTTCTCCTTCTTAAAGCAACAGCAAGACGAGAGCGAGCGCCGCGCAGACAGAGAGTGTTGCATTCATCTTTTTCTGCGCGGGGAGCTTTTTTGCCAACGCCTCCTTGTGGACTTCGAGCTGCGCGAGATAATAGTCGCATCCTCGCATCTCTTCCTCGCGGTAACCTTTGCCGAACTCCTCCGCAAACGCGCGGACGACCCTCGCACATTCCCCATCGAAAAATCCCGAAGCCTCGATCATTGCCGAAAAGCTTTTCGGCGCAATGTCGGCGGAATATCCGCAAGTCTGCAAAAGCCCCCGATCGCACCGAAGAAGGATCTCGCTCATCGGGAGCGAAAAGCATTCGACCTGCGCCTTGACAAAACGCAGCAGTGAGATCCATCCCTCGACCTGACGAAGACGGCACTCGGCACGGCGGTTGAGATGCGCCGCCAAGAGTACGCCGCAAAGAGAAAGAATTGCCGCACCGAGAAGTCTAAGTACCATGCTCTGCCGCCTCCCAATCGGTCACCGTGTAGATAAATTCGCCGCCTCCGCGAGGACGACGGATGCCGACGTAGGCAAAAAAGACGCGAGCCTCGTGCAAACGTCGGATGCCCGTCCGACGCAACAGTCCGCTGACGTTCTCGGCGTGTGCCGTAGCGACGAAGGGCACGCCCGAGTTCTGTGCCGACAGGATCGCCGCCGCTTCTCGCTCCTCTCCGAGCTCGTCGCAGACGATCAGCTCGGCGTTCATCGTTCGGGTGGCGATCTCGATGCCAAGCCCCCGTGGATACCCCGAAAGAACGTCGACCGAAAGATCTTTCCCCTCCAGCGAAAACCCAAGCTCTCCGCGCGTATCAATCACGGCGACCCGTCGCGCGTCATTTCCCGATGCCATCTGTGCCGCCACGCAGCGAAGAAGCGTTGTTTTTCCCTCGCCCGGAGGAGCGTAGATCAAAATCCCGCGACCGTCACGTCGTTCTCTTAGCAAGCGTACGATCGGTGCGCCCCATCCCAAGAGGCGCGAAGGAAACCGAAAATTAAGTGCCGAAACGTCATACACTCCGAGGATCTTTTCGCCCTCGACCGAGGCACGTCCGCAAATTCCTACGCGAATGCCCTCCGGCAGTGTCAGGTATCCCGCGGCGATGGTGTCGCGGTGCGCGTAAAGCGAGCCGTTACAAAGTCCGAGCAAGATCTGATCCATCCAAGCACGCGAGAGCACGGTCTGAAGCCGTACCGTGCCTCGGTCGGTGGTCAGCGCCGAAGCTCGTTCGGTACGAAGCCGTAATTCTTCAATGTGTCCGACGCCCTCACCGAGAGCATCAATCTCCTCGCAAAGCTCTCTCGGCAAGAGCTCACAAAGGCGTGCGGGGAGTCTCGTCCGTCCGCGATGCAAGACCGCTCCTCTGATATGCGTTGCCAACCTCCCCACCTCCTCTTTGTCTTCTTCCTTGGAAAAATATATGCCCTGTCCGTCCGATTTATGACCGAAAAAACCTACGAACGACATTAGGGGTGTCGTACGACATTTTTCATACAATTTCCACATAATTCCTACAAAAAAGCTGTTAAGTTCATTAATTATTCACACTTTTTTAATAATTTCCCTATTGCAATATATATATATGTATGGTAGAATAAAGTAGAATGGAATAACAATAGTATTCTCGGAGGTATTTATGGACAACAACAACCGTAACACCCATAGCGAAGCGGATGAATTCAACGCTTTTCACGCATCGTCCGCTCCCGCAAAGGAAGCAAAAAAGCGCCCCCCTCAGCAAAAGGCAAAGGGTGCGCCCAAGAAGAAAGGTAGCTTTTTGAAAAAGATTGACAAAAAGATCGTCATTGGCGCAGCCATCGGACTTCTCGTTCTTCTTCTCGTGGCAGGAATCGTCGTGCTCGCGCTCTCGCGCGACCGTCACATTATGCGCGA
>JAFQPC010000066.1 GCA_017411935.1 Clostridia bacterium
AGAAAAGGGAAAAACCCCACTTGTGGTTTTTCCCTCTTTTGTTTGCAAGCAAACAAAATTCACCCTTTTCGGGCGCTATGAAACGATTGAGTATTTCGCCCTCTGCGGCGGGCGACCAACGCCCCACGGCGCCCGATTCGTGCCGCCTTTTGAAAAAGGCGGGCGAAAACTTTTAATATTGTTTCTTTCCCTGCCACGAATTTCTTTCGTAGAGCAGTTTATCAATATCATTGATGACCGAGACCTTTTTGCGGCTCCATTCGGGGGCGAGCAGGTCGTCTGCCATTCCGTCGCCCGTCACTCTTGCGATGACGACGTCGGCGGGAAGCCTTTCGATGGCGTCGGCGACGAGGGTGACGTACTCCTCTTTTTCGAGCGGTGTATAATTCCCTGCCAGATACTCCTCTGCCATCTTCGTGTTTTTAATGACGTGCAGCAGGTGGATCTTGACTTGATCGGGGTGCATCTCTGCCACCCGTTCCACGCTCTCCATCATCATCTCTCGCGTCTCGCCCGGCAGTCCGAAGATGAGATGCACGCAGATCCCGATCTTCTCGGACGCTTGGCGAAGTTTCCAAAAGCCTTCCTCAAAGTCGGCAAAGCTATGTCCTCGGTTGATGCGTTTTGCCGTCTCGTCGTGCACGGTCTGAAGTCCAAGCTCGACCGTCAGAACCGTCTTCTCGGCGAGTTCCGCAAGGAGCTCAGGCACTCCCTCTCCGAGGCAATCGGCGCGCGTTGCGATATTAAGTCCGACCGCTCCGTCCTGCGCGAGCGCTTCCTCAAAGAGCGCGCGCAAGCGCCCCACGGGGGCATAGGTATTGGTATGCGCCTGAAAATACGGAATGCATCGTTCGGTCGACCATTTGGACGAAAGCTTTTCCCTCACTCTCGCGTACTGCTCTGCGACCGAGAGTGTCGGCGCTTCGGCAAAGTCGCCGCTTCCTCTGTCCGAGCAGTAAATACAACCGCCCCTGCCGCACCGTCCGTCGATGTTCGGGCAGGTCAATCCCGCGTCGATCGGGATCTTGGCGCATTTTCCGCCGAAGGTCCGTCGCAGATAGTAGTCGTAGGTATGGTAGCGTTTATTCGTATCGGTAAAGCCGAAGGGATTTTCGGTCCTCTGATTTTTTTGTTTCATACGATATCCTTTTTGATAAAAGCGTTTTTGGATTCTTTCAAATATAAAAAGGCTCCCTTGTGTAAAGGGAGCTGTCAGCGAAGCTGACTGAGGGATTGTGTTTTGATAGAACAACCCCTCCGTCTTACTTCGTAAGCCACCTCCCCTTACACAGGGGAGGCTTTTTGTATTACAATACCCTTACGAAATCGCCATTTATTTTTACTTTTCTGCCAGCAGCTTTTCCACGACGGCAAGGCGGACGCCAAGCACGAGCACTTCCATTGCCGCTCTGAGGTCCTCATTCTTCGGGAACGAGGGAGAGATTCGAATGTTCGAGTCGTGGGGGTCGTTACCGTAGGGGTAGGTTGCGCCGACATTCGTGAGCACCACGCCCGCTTCCTTACAAAGCGCGTAGGTTCTCTTTGCACAGCCGTCTGCCACGTAAAGGCTGACGAAATATCCGCCGCGGGGCTTGGTCCATCTTCCTGCGCCCGTTCCCGCAAGTGCCTTTGTGAGCACCTCGTCGACGATCTCAAACTTGGGGCGAAGGACCTCGGCGAGCTTCATCATATGGCGGTGAATATTCTCTGCGTTTCCAAAATATTTGACGTGACGGAGCTGATTGAGCTTGTCGTGTCCGATGGTCTGAATCGTCATAACCTTTTTGATCTGCGCGAGGTTCTCGTCCGATGCGGCGAGGATCGCCACGCCCGCACCGGGGAAAGAGATCTTCGAGGTCGATGCGAAATAGAAGACGCGGTTTGCGTTGCCTGCCTTCTCGCACTCCGAGAAAATGTCGAGCAGAACGGCTCCGCCCTCCTCGTACAGCTCGTGAATGGCGTACGCGTTATCCCAGAAGATGCGGAAGTCGGGCGCTGCCGTCTTCATCTTTGCCAGACGGCGCACCGTCTCGTCGGAATAGGTAATTCCGTCGGGGTTCGAATACTTGGGGTTACACCACATTCCCTTGATCGAGGGATCGTTTGCCACAAGCGCTTCGACCTGATCCATATCGGGTCCCGTGGGGGTCATCTCGACGTTGATCATCTCGATGCCGAGCGATTCGGTGACGGCAAAGTGACGGTCATAGCCGGGGACGGGGCAAAGGAAACGGATCTTCCCCTGCGCTCCCCAAGGCTTTTCCGAGCCGACAACACCGTAGAGCATTGCTCTTGCGACAGCATCGTACATCAGATTGAGCGACGAGTTGCCCGCGACGATGATATTTTTTGCGTTCAGTCCCAAAAGGTCGGCGAAGAGCTTCTTCGCCTCGGGCAGTCCGTCCATCACTCCGTAGTTACGGCAGTCAAAGCCGTCCTCGGCAAAGCAATCCTCGGTCTTCGACAGCGTGGTCAGCATATCCTCGACCATATCAAGCTGTGCGGCACTCGGCTTTCCTCTCGAAAGGTCGAGAGAAAGCTTCTTTGCTTTCAGTGCGTCATATTCCTTTTGCAAAGAGCAAAGCTCCTGCTTGAGCTCCTCACAAGACATCTCAAAATAATTCATAAAATCCTCCAAAAACTCCTCCCACTCGGGACGTGAAAAACATATCTTATGTATTGTACCACACTTTTCCCCAAAAAGCAAGAATTATTTTCAGATTTTGCAAATTTTTTTAAGTTTTTTCAGATTTTTGGCGTTTTTCCCAAAATCTACGCATAATTTCTGCAAGTGATCTTGCATTTCCTGCATATTGAACCCCTTGCCAATGGCTCGGAAACATCGTTCGGTACTTAGGGGTCGCGTATCGGTCATCGACAAGGACCGCCACGCCGCAGTCGGTCTCCTGACGGATCACTCTCCCGACCGCCTGCAATACACGCGTCATTCCGGGATAGGTATAGGCATAGTCGTAGCCCTGACCGTCCTCTCGGTCAAAATACTCTTGAATCATATTACAGCCACGGCGGAACCATAGCCCTCTTTATTGCAATGTGGTGGTTTGCAAGACATTACGGACGTAAATATGATTTCGATTTCGTATGGATTCTTGACCATCTTGCGATTGCCGTCTGCTTTGCGGCGAC
>JAFQPC010000067.1 GCA_017411935.1 Clostridia bacterium
CCGGCCCGTAGGGCCACCTTCCCCTCTAGGGGAAGCTCTGATCGTAATGTACCTCTTATGCCAGAAGTATCTGGTACAGGGTCTTGAGCGTTCGGGTCTGACGGCAGACTAATCCAAACGAAACAAAATAAAAGACCGTTGCTTCGGCAACGGTCTTTTTGTATGCGTAGAAGATCGTGAGGTTCCCATCAAAAATCCCCCGCCATTTGGCGGGGGATTTGTTTGATTATTCGGTTTTTTCATCTTCCGAGGAATCGGTCTCGTCGGTCGGTTCTTCGATCGTTTCGCTTTGTTCAATGTCCTCTTCGATTTCGTCGTCTTCGTCGAGTTCTTCTGTCGGCTGTTCTTCTTCTGCGGGAGGATCATTCGGACGAATTTCAAAGCCATAGGCGCTTTGCGCATTTTGCGCTTGGCGAATGCGTTCTTCCGCTTCTTCGCGGCGACGGCGCTCTTCAATGGCTTCCTGACGGCGGCGCTCTTCGTTTTCCTCGCGGCTACGACGTTGCTTTGCTTCGGTCATTTCCTCAAGTTCTTCAAAAGTGGGATCACCGTCCATTGCGGCGGCAAACTGCTCACCGTCCATAATTTCGTTCTTCAGAAGGAATTCCGCGACAAAGTGAAGCTTTTCCATCTTTTCGGTCAAAATCTGTTTTGCGTTGTTGTAGGCATCCTGAATGATTGCGTGGATTTCTGCATCGATCTTTGCTGCGGTCTCATCGGAATAATCCTGCGAGCTCGAAAAATCTCTGCCGAGGAAGACCTCTCCGTGATCCGAGCCAAACGAACGCGGTCCGAGAACCTCGCTCATACCGAGCTGTGTGACCATCTTTTTGGCAAGGTCGGTCGCTCTCTGAATATCGTTCGAGGCACCGCCCGAAATATCGCCGAAGATCAGCTCCTCTGCGGCGCGTCCGCCGAGCAGCATTGCGATCTTTTCTTTGAGTTCGTTCTTGTAAACGCTGTATTTGTCCTCTGCGGGGGGATTCAAAGTATATCCAAGGGCATTGCCGCTCGGAATGATCGAGATCTGTTGTACGGGGTCCATCGTGGGCAGGACGTGCGCGATGATCGCGTGACCTGCTTCGTGATATGCGGTGTTTTTCTTTTCGCGCTCTTTCATAGCGCGGGATTTCTTCTTGGGACCTGCGATGACTTTGATATAGGCATCCTTGATGTCATCCATACCGATCAGGTTTTTGCCGCGGCGAGCCGCCAAGAGCGATGCTTCGTTGAGCAGGTTGGCAAGGTCAGCGCCCGTAAATCCTGCGGTCGATTTTGCGATTTCGGAAAAGTCGACCGTTTCTTCGAGGGGTTTGTTTCTTGCGTGAACCTTCAGGATTTCTTCGCGTCCCTTGATGTCGGGATAGTTGACGGTGATCTGACGGTCAAATCTACCCGGACGGAGCAGAGCAGGGTCGAGAATATCGGGACGGTTGGTTGCGGCAATCACGATAATTCCTTCGTGCGAGCCGAAGCCGTCCATTTCTACGAGCAATTGGTTGAGTGTTTGTTCACGTTCATCGTGTCCGCCGCCGAGACCTGCGCCTCTGTGACGTCCTACGGCATCAATCTCATCGATGAAAATGATCGAAGCGGGCGCTTTTCTTGCATTTTCAAACAGGTCGCGCACACGCGATGCGCCGACACCGACGTACATTTCCACGAAATCCGATCCCGAGATCGAGAAGAAGGGAACGTCCGCTTCTCCTGCGACTGCCTTGGCGAGCAGGGTCTTACCCGTACCGGGAGGGCCGACAAGCAGTACGCCGTGCGGAATTTTTGCACCGAGGCGAGAGAACTTGGCGGGATCTCGGAGAAATTCGACGACTTCTTCGAGTTCTTCCTTCTCCTCATCTGCTCCCGCGACATCGCGGAAGAGAACCTTATTCTTGGACATATCGGGGGTTTTTACTCTGGCTTTACCGAAGTTCATCATCTTACCTGCGCCACCCTTGCCGTTCGCCTGACGCGAAATCACGACAAAGAGGATGATGAAGATAACGATGACGATGATCGTAGGCAAGAAGGAGACCCAAAGGGGTGTCGGTTCTTTTGCCTGAATGTCGTATTCGATGAGATTTTCGTTGGTTTTATAATATTCGCCAAATTCTTCATTGAAGTTTACGAAGGCGGGAACCCGAAAACCAATGACCTGTGTCTGAGCGGTAATTTCTCCCTGATCGTTCCGAGGGATCTCTCCGTTTTCATCGGTCTGATACACCGTCATTTCCAGATAATATTCTTCGTCGAGTACAAAGCTTCGTACGGTATCATCCTGAAAATGTTCTACGATGTCGCCATAGGTGATTTTCTGCTCGTCGGTTTGTTTAAAGAGCATAGAAATTACCAAGAAAACGGCGAGGATCAGAACAGCATAAAAAATTAAAACCTTAAAATTACTTTTTTTCATTCGTGTTCTCCATATTAGAAATTGGCGTTATCAGCCGCCGTAAACCTCAGGTTTGAGGATTCCCACATAGGGAAGATTTCTGTATTTTTCATTATAATCGAGTCCAAAACCGACGACAAAATAATCGTCGATGATCTGACCGCAATAATCGGGTGTAAAGTTGACCGTGCGACGTTCGGGTTTATCGAGCAATGTGCAGGTACGAACACTTTTCGCACCTCGCTCGCTGAGGTAGCGGATGAGGTAGGAAAGGGTTCTTCCGCTGTCTACGATATCCTCTACGACAATAAAATCAGCGTCGGAGAGATCATCACGTTGAAGATCGAGGTGAAGATTGATGACCCCCGAGGAAACCGTGCTGGCACCGTAGGAGGAAACCTTCATAAATTCGAGCTCGATCGGCAGAGAGATGCGCTTCATCAGCTCAGCGGTGAAGGGGAGCGATCCCTTTAAAATACAGATCAGTACAAGCTTTTTGGAGTCTCTATAGTCGTTCTCGATCTGCTTTGCGATGCGGTCGCACAGCTCGTTGATCTGGTCTTCGGAAACTAAAATTTTTTCAATATCTTTGATCATAGGGAAATCCTTTTCCTTTCGGTAATCCTTAGAAGTCGATGGTAAGCGTCAGACGATCTGTTGTTTTTTGCGTGATACGCGAGCCGTCACGTATTCCGATGCTCGGTACCGCGAGAATTCCGTTCTCATCGCAGAAAATCGGAATCTTTGCACGAAGCTCGGGCGGGATCTTTTTTTCGGTGAAGAGCTTTTTGAGACTCTTATGATGTCCGCCGAGCAGGATATTGTCGCCCTCGCGTCGATTGCGTGCAATAAGCGTCCCTTTTATTGTAGCAGAATCTATGGTGATTTGTATAGATTTTTTGTAAATATTTTTCGCAGTTTGTGAGGACTCTATGATGATTTTGCAATTCGTTTGTGAAATTTTGTTTTCTCCCTCGAAAAGTGCGATCTCATAGGGCTCATAATCGACAGCATCTTGCTTTTGGCGAAAGCAGAGCCAACCGTTTTCGACAGCGGCTTCGATGCCGTGGGGGAGTGTGAGTGAGGAGTGCGGGATCTTTTTTTCTGCCAAACGGCGCAAGGCGCACAGGTGGGTATATTCCAACGTTTTTTCGTGGGAAATTTCAGCATAAAGCATCATCAGCGCGCGATGTGCAACTGCGGATGGCGCACTTGTGATCTTTTCGCATTCCAGCGATGCTTCCCGACGGTTTTCTTCGAGAAATCGGGTTGCCATATGATCCAAATATCGCGCGTCGGCACGAAGTGTTTCGGCAAGTCTTGCTGCGTTTTCGATCGCGGCGGGATGGATCTCGGTCAACACGGGAAGGATCTCGGCGCGAATTCGGTTGCGCGTATAATCAACGTCGACATTGGTGCTGTCGGTGACAAAATTCAGCTCGTGTTCTTTACAGTAGGCGAGGATCTCCGCCCGCGTCATTGAGAGCAAGGGGCGGACGATACAGCCACCTGTTGAGAGACGAGAGATCGGGATCCCGCAAAGCCCCGAAAGACCGCTTCCTCGCGCGATATGAAAAAGCATTGTCTCAAGATTGTCGTTGGCATTGTGTGCTGTGGCGAGCAGAGGAATGGTATGCTCGGTCATCAGACGGTCAAAATAGTCGTAACGGATATTTCTTGCGGTTTCTTCGATGCCTGTGCCTCGTTTCTTTGCTTCGGTTGGAACGTCGGCGTGCAATACGAAGATCGGAATGTGAAGCTTTTTGGCAACGTTGCGGCAAAACTCCTCATCGCGGTCGGCTTCTTCGCCGCGGATCCCGTGATTGACGTGTGCGGCAAAGATCTGAGCTCCCGTTTCCTTGGCTTCGGTCGCGAGAAGATGCAAGAGTACTGTGGAGTCCGCACCGCCCGAAAAGGCAACGAGGATCGGAGTATCCTTGGGAAGCCCCGCAAGCTCGGCGGGGGAGCGAAATTGCCTTGGAAGCATACGCACCTCTCAGGATTCCTCGCGGTCGTTGTCGATCGAACGGAACTTGGTATAGCGTCCGTTCCATCCGACTTTGACGGTACCCTGCGAGCCGTGACGGTTCTTTGCAATGATAACTTCGGCAATATTGCCATCTTCCTGCGCGGTATCCTTATCGTAATATTCGTTTCGGTAGAGGAAGATAACGGTATCGGCATCCTGCTCGATCGATCCCGATTCACGAAGGTCGGACAGCATCGGACGCTTGTCGGTACGGCTCTCGGGTCCACGGGAAAGCTGCGAGCAACAGATGATCGGAACGTTCAGTTCTTTTGCCATCAGTTTTAGTCCTCTGGAAATTTCGGCGACTTCCTGTACACGGTTGTCGTTTCTGCGATCGCCCTGCATCAACTGCAAATAGTCGATGACAACGAGACCGAGATTTTGCACACGGCGAAGCTTTGCCTTCATCGAAGTGACGGTCGTACCCGCCGTATCGTCGATGAGAATGTTACAGCCCGCAAGCTCGGTGGTTGCCGTGGCGATATCCATCCATTGCTGAGGATCGAGCTTTCCTGTGCGGAGCGCATAGCTATCGACGAGCGCCTCACTCGAAATAATACGCGTTACGAGCTGGTCGGCAGACATTTCGAGCGAGAAGATACAGACATTCTTGCCCGTTTGCTTTGCGACGTTGGTTGCGATATTCAGACAGAACGAGGTCTTACCCATACCGGGACGCGCACCGACAAGAATAAGGTCGGAGTTACCCATACCGGCAAGGATACCGTCAATGCCCGAAAATCCTGTTTTCGTGCCCTGTGTTGCCTCGGGCTCGGTTGCGAGCAGATGAAGATGCTCGTGAACACTTTTGAGCACCTGCGAGATATGAACGAATCCCTTGGTGTCGCGTCCTTGCACGATATCAAAAATTTTTGCCTCAGCATAGCCGACGAGTTCTTCGGTCGAGCCTTCCTCGCTGTACGCGCGGTCAGAGATCTCACTACAAGCCTCGATCAGGCTACGCAGAAGACTTTTGTTTTTGACGATGGTGGCATAGTCCCTGACGTTCAGGGCATTGGACACCGATTGGTAGAGCGAGCGGATATAGTCCTCGCCGCCCGATTTGCTGTAAATTCCCTTGGTAACCAGCATATCGATCAGCGTGACGACGTCGATCTCCTTGTTGATGAGAAAGAGCTCGTGCATCGCCGTATAGATCTGGGTATGCTCGGTCAAATAAAAGTCGGACGGCGAGAGGATTTCCGCCACCTCGTTGAGTGCTTCGGGATCAAGAAGGATCGAGCCGAGGACCGACTGCTCTGCGATCAGAGAGAAGGGAAGCTTTCTTACGAGTTCGTCATTCATTTGCGTTATTCCTTTACGTTGATATGACTTTGATCCTGTGAGGATTATTCTTTACCTGCCACCTCAATGTGGATTTTTCCTACGACGTCGGTAAAGAGACGGACGTCCACGGTGAATTGACCGAAGGACTTGATCGGCTCGGAGAGGGTGATCTTTCTCTTGTCGATCTCGATGCCGTGCTCTTTTTTGAGCGCCTCGGCAATTTCTTTTGAGGTGACCGAGCCGTACAGACGCTTATCGGGACCTGCCGCCAGCACGAAGCGGACGACGATCTTCTCGAGCTTTTCTGCCGTTTCCTTTGC
>JAFQPC010000068.1 GCA_017411935.1 Clostridia bacterium
ACAAGCCCGAGGAACCGCAACGCGCGCTCGTCCACCATTACGTTTCTTTGATTCTGCTTGAATATGCCTGCGCGCTCCGCCAGCTCGATCAAACGCGCGAGCCCGACCTTGTTCTTCCCCGCGCAATTGACTACATCAACCTGCACTACAAAGAATCCCTCTCGATCGACGAGATCGCACGGCGCTACAATTATAATCCCGTATATTTTGGACGACTCTTTCAAAAATACTACGGACGTTCGATCAAAAGCTACATTTCCGATCTTCGTCTGACCTTCGCGGGCGAGCTTCTCGAAACAACGAGTTACAGCATCGACGAGATCGCGGTCCAGGCAGGATTCGGAAACAAGCTCCAATTCTACCAAAAATTCAAGGAGAGATTCGGATGCACTCCGAAAGAGTATAAAACGCAGCTTTTGCAAAAAGACAACCATTTGGCTCTCGAAACTTCCAAAGAAAAAGATGCAGACGAGCCCTTCCTTTCCCGTTTTCATTGGTCGGCGCAAACCGAGTCTCGGGAAGAACTTTATGAGCTGGTTGCCAAGGACACCTCGATGGTTCGCGCAGGCATTTATCCTGACGACAAACTCCTCGTCCGCAAACAACCGAGCGCGGAAAACGGAGAACTCGTCATTGCCAAAGAAGCGAACGGTACGCTCATCGCAAGACAGCTTTACATTCTCGATTCCGAGGGAAAATATATCCTGCACGCCTGCACGGACGAACGGCAATCCTATCCCGACGTGTATCTCGACACGCCCCAAATCGTCGGTGTCATCGTGGGAGTGCTACACGATCCGAAAAATAGCCGATTTTTTATGTAAATAATTTCAAAAAAGCCTTTTCTTTTCGAAAAATATCTGCTATAATATTAAATAGTCTATTTTTATCGAAGTGAGGACGATATGACCTACAATGAGATCTGCCTGGAGTTGGCAGAAGCGGGCATCGAAAACGATCGCGGCGAAGCCGCTATGCTCATCTGTCAATTCTGTAATATCAATAAAGCCGAGCTGTTGCAACGGCGCGACGAGGACTTCAATTCCCCCGAGCTGGAGCAAGCCGTTTTGCAACGCCGATCGCACTTTCCCCTGCAATACATTTTGGGTTATTGGGATTTTTGCAATGAGACCTACCGTGTGACCGAGGATACTCTCATTCCCCGTCCCGATACCGAAAAGCTCGTCGAGCTTGCGGTGCGAATGATGCCTCAAAAAGCGAGATTCATCGACCTTTGTACGGGAAGCGGTTGTATTGCTATTTCCACGCTCGCCGCACGTCCCGATTGCCACGCCGTCGCGGTTGACCTCTTTGAGCCGACGCTCGAGATCGCCCGAGAGAACGCTGAAAACAATGGTGTTGGCGACCGCATCGGTCTTGTTGCCAAGGACGTCCTCGCCCCCGAATTTATGGACGAGCTCGGTGTCTTCGACTGTATTCTCTCGAATCCTCCGTATATCGAATCGCAGGAGCTTCCGCTCCTCGAGCGTGAGCTTTCCTACGAGCCTCGTGCCGCGCTTGACGGCGGAGAGGACGGTCTCGACTTTTACCGCGTCATTATTAAGGAATACGGAAAATATCTGCGCCCCGCGGGAATGATGCTCCTTGAGATCGGCTGGAATCAAGGAAAGTCGGTGGCAGCCATCGCATCTGAAGCAGGCTTCCGCTGCGAAGTTTACAAAGATTATTCCGGAAACGACCGTGTCGCCTACCTGACAATGCCGATCAAAAAGACCGAAACACAAGGAGAACAATCATGAAATTAACCGTAGAACAAATCCGACCGATCACCAAGGGCGCCGTCCGTGTAGAAGAAAAGAACGGTGCCGTACATTTTTCACGCTTCACCAAGGAGCAAGAGGACCTTTATCTTGACCGCACGACTCCCTCGGGTAAGCCCCTGTGGGATAAAACGCTTGCGACAGCAGGAGTTCGTCTTGAATTTGTAACCACCTCGCAAACACTCGCAATCGAGGTCGAATGCGTTCCCGCCTCCTCGTGTAACTGCTTTGTTCACGACGTTTTCGTGAATGGAAAAAAGATCGGCTCTTTCGGCGAAAACGAGAGCGAAAAGCGTGAATTTTCGGGAAGCTTCGATCTGGGAGACGGTGAAAAATCGGTCAAGATCTACTTCCCTTGGGCCGCCGATTCGGCGATCCGATCGTTGACGCTTGAAGACGGTGCAGAAATCACCCCCATCAAGAAATCCCGAAAAATGCTCGTTTACGGCGACTCGATCACGCACGGCTACGTTGCGATCAACCCATCGGCTTCCTATGCGTCGCGTATGACCGACGCGCTTGATGCCGAAGCCTTCAACAAAGCCATTGGCGGAGAGACCTTCTTCCCCGAACTTGCTGAGATCAGCGATGAGGGAGAATTTGATCTGATTACCATTGCTTACGGAACAAACGACTGGTCGCACGTCACAAAAGAAGTCTTTGACGAGACGGCAACCGCCTTTTACCGTACGCTTTCGCGCCGTCATCCGAACACGAAAATTTTCGCGTTGGCTCCGATCTGGCGTGCCGATTACGAAACGATCACCAAGGTTGGAAAGTTCTCTCATATGAAGGAAACCTTCGAAAAGCTCGCAAAGGAGCTTCCGAACCTGACGGTCATCGACTGTTTCCCGTTCGTTCCCGCCGACAGTCAATATTTTGCCGACCTTACGCTCCATCCCAACGACGCGGGCTTTGAATTTTATTTCAACGGTCTTTGGGCAGAGCTTCAAAAACATCTTTAAAAAACATTTGGCGCGTTTGCAATCAGACAAACGCGCCTTTTTCTTTTTGCAACCATTTTTTGCTTGACATATTGAAAACCGCATTGGAAAAACTACCTTTGGAGCAAATTATTTTTCCAAATCTCCCACGAGAAAGGATTTTTACAATGTTTACAAATATTTCAAACAAAAGAACTACCGTCGGACGTATCTCGGTATGGGTCCTTGTCTTTGCGTTGCTCTTTACGACGCTTTCGGCTTCGTTTGCACTCACCGCACACGCCAAAGGCGGTGTCATGAGTGACGTCGGTGACGCCGCAAGAGAGATCACCG
>JAFQPC010000069.1 GCA_017411935.1 Clostridia bacterium
ACAAGCACCGATACAAGATCGGGAAAGAACGGATTTCTCGTATGCTGTACCGTTGGAACAACGATAATCAATCCTACCTACGTAATGGGAAAAGAATTGAGTTTTTAAAATAAAACACACCATAAAAAGGCAGAGAGAATTTCTCTGCCTTTTTTCATTTTTCAAAAATCACTTTACAAACAAAAAGAATGATGATATAATTAATGTAACAAATAATGAAAATTCTTCTTGGGGAGGAAAGTTGAAATGAAATCAATGACGAAACTTCTATCCTTGCTTCTCTGCCTTGCGATGATTGGAGGTTGCTTTGTTGGATGTGATTTCGAATCAACCGATTCGAGCAACGAGCAAGCTTCGCAACCGCAAGATGGAGAAGATCAAAGCTCAACCACAGAAACCGGCGAATGGACCGTCACCTTTGACGCTAATGGCGGTGCATTCGAGAATGGTGAGACGACAACAACGCAAACTGTTGCGCAAGGTACAAGACTGACCGTACCGCAGACACCGAGAAGAACAGGCTATACCTTTAGCGGTTGGTCGATCAATCAGAACACGTCCGAGCCGTGGGATTTTGCGAATGCCACAGTCAATAGAGCCATCACTCTGTACGCGTCGTGGACGGCAAGAACAGCAAGCGTTTTGAGTGTGGAGGGGGCAACGATCAATGAAAGAGAGATCTTTTTGATCGTAGATCAGAATAATCAAAGCGTTTCCCTTTCCGACAAGGTCGTTTGCACCGAGGGTTGCGTTTGGAAACTCTACCGCGATCAGATGGGACAGATCGAAATTCCTACGAAGATCGCCGCAGGAATGGACGGCGCACTTGAAAGCGGAGAAAACATCTTTTACATCGTCGTAACCTCGATTGACGGAACGATGACGAGTGTGTATAAGTTGACGGTATTTCGTCATTACACAGTTTCAATCAATTATTATCACAAAAACGAATTAATTCACAGTGAACAAACCACTACAGGAAATGAATTTTTCCTTACCTATACCCCCAATCTTGATGGATACACCTTCTACGGTTGGAAGAATGAAAGTGGCGCTCCATGCATCAGCGTAATACCGTGGGGAGATGTAGATCTTTATTCAAATACCGAGGCGCAACAGTTTACTGTTACATACGATGCGAACGAAGGTTCGGTAAATTTGACGGGAACAGCAGTCCTCTTTGGAGAAAACTTTACCTTTGAAATCCCTACCCGTACAGGTTATCGCTTTGTGGGCTGGTATTACGGAGAAACAAAGTTAACCGATGAAGACGGAAAAAGCCTCTGTGATTGGCAAATTCTCGACAACGTTACCATCACAGCGGCATGGGAAATTAATAGCTATTCATTATCTCTCCAGCGAAATGATAAATGCGCGGGCATTGTCTGCGATATGGAAAAACAAACTTACGATTACGGTGAAAGTATTACCGTTCGGGCAACAACAAACCAAGGCTATCGTTTTCTTGGCTGGTTCAAAGACTCAACTCCGATGAGCACCGAACTTTCGTACACCTTTGCGATGCCTGCCGAACAGCTTTTGTTAACGGCAAAATGGGAGATCCTTCCAGAAATGCGTCCTTTTGAGTTTGTCTCCACGCCTACGCTCTGCGAAATTACGCATTTAAAAGATAGAACCTTAGAAGAAATCGTGATCCCCGATTATGTTACGAGCATTGAGGATCAAGCTTTTGAAAATTGCAGCAATGTAACAAGTGTTACGCTTGGCATTGGTCTTACAAGCATCGGACAGTATTCTTTTGGTAACTGTATTGGATTGACGAGCATCGCAATCCCTAATAATGTTAAAAATGTTGGATTTAACGCTTTCTATTGTTGTAGCAGTTTGGCTGAGATTTCAATTCCCGACAGCGTTCTCGGAATCCAGTCGGACGCATTCTACGGTACGGCGTATCTCAACGATGAAACTAATTGGGTCGGTGGCGTGTTGTATATTGGAAACCATTTGATACGTGTAAATTATACGACGCTTTCAAATGCAACCACCATTAATATCAAGAGCGGAACGAAAACAATTGCGAATTCTGCATTCCAAAATCTTCGCAAATTGACAAGCATCACGATTCCCGACGGTGTTACCAGCATCGGTAGCGGCGCATTTTCCGGTTGCACAAGCTTAACGGCGATCACGATCCCCGACAGTGTTACGAGTATTGGTAACGGAATTCTTTCGAATACGGGATATCGCTTTGATACGGTAACGTATATTGGAAATCATCTGATCCAAGCAAGCGAGTCTCTCTCGGGTGCTTATACGATTAAAAGCGGAACGAAAACGATCGCTGACAATGCATTCAGCTATTGTGAAAGATTGACGGGCATTACAATTCCCGCTAGTGTCACAAGTATCGGTAATGCTGCATTTTTAAATTGTAATAGTTTAACAACAATCACCCTTCCCGAATCCGTTACAAGTATTGGAAATCAAGCATTTTCCGATTGAGATAACTTAACGACGATTACGGTTCACTCAAATAACCCGGCATACAAGTCTATGGACGGTAATTTATATAGCAAGGATGGAAGCGAGTTGCTTCAATATGCGATTGGAAAAACCGAAACAAGCTTTACCGTTCCTACCAATGTTACAAGTATTGGAAATAACGCATTCTCGAAAAGCACAAACTTAACGAGCATTACGCTTGGTAATGGTGTAACGATTATTGATTGGGCGGCATTTGGCGGTTGCGGTAATTTGACGAATATTATCCTTTCCGATAGTGTCGTAAAAATTGGCGAGAGCGCGTTCTCCAGCTGTACGAGCTTGACGAGCATCGCGATTCCCGATAGCGTTATGATGGTTGGTTCTTGGGCATTCCAAGGGTGTAGCAATTTAACAAGCATCAACCTTTCGGAGCGTATAACAAATATCAGTTATGAAATGTTTAGAAATTGCGATAGCTTGACGAGCATTGCAATTTCGAATAGCGTAACGAGCATTGAAGGGTATGCATTCTATGGTTGCAGTAGCTTAACCGATATTTATTTCACGGGCACAGAAGAAGAATGGAATGCGATTGAGAAATCGAACGCGGAGATTCCTTCCTCTGCGACGATCCATTTTGAGTACGTTCCAAACGAATCTTAAATAACACAACGGCGGCGGTTCAATTTGAACCGCCGCCTCTTTTTCTTTGTATTCCCTTTTATGCTTTCTTGACTGCAAGCGCGCACCAACCGTTTTCTTCGGCTCGCTCGACGATCTGAAATCCGTTTGCTTCAAAGCAAGCGATAACGTCGTCTGCTCTCTCCACGATAATTCCAGAAGCCAAGATCACCGACTGCTCGTCCATCAGACGTCCGACGTCGGGTGTCATTCGAATGATGATATCGGCAACGATATTCGCGCAGATCACGTGATAGGGCGCGTACGCCGTATCGACCTGACGAAGCAGATCGGAGACGTCGCAGGTCACGTTCGAAAGTCCGCTATCCTTGATATTCTCTCTCGCCACCTTGACGGCAACGGGGTCGATATCGTACGCCTTACACTCCCCTGCTCCAAGCTTTGCCGCGCAAATGGCAAGAATGCCACTGCCACAGCCAACGTCGAGCACCCGAATGTCGGGGCGAACGTATTTTTCGAGCAATCCGATGACAAGTCTCGTCGTCTCGTGCGTTCCTGTACCGAACGCCATTCCTGGGTCCATACGAACGATAATATCGTCCTCTTTCGCGTTGTACTTTTCCCACGCGGGAACGATCACAATGCGCTCACCGATGCGGATCGGCTTATAGTACGCCTTCCATGAGTTCGCCCAATCCTCCTCGTTGATTCCGCTGATCGAGATCTCCACGGGAATTGCGAGCTCGTCAAAACGACCTCTCAAGAAAGAAACGGTATCCGAAACACCGCCGTCGGCAGGCAGATAGACCGACACCGACGCGATCGTTTTATCGGCATTTAAAATCTTTTCATCGATCAGATCACCATAGCAGGTCTTGAGATCAATATCACTGTAATCTTCGATCTGAAGGTAATTGGAGATCATATTCATCACCGCGCTAACCTCATCAAGGAGCTCAAGCTTTGCCGTCACCTTGATCTGCGTCCATTCGGTCGTGCTTCCCCAATCCTCACATACGTAATCCTTATCCATCATCTTCCCTGCCATTCTTATTTTTTGTCGAAAATACGCTTAAAGAATCCGCTCTTTTTCGAATAGTTGCTTTCCTTGCAAGCCTCGGCAAACGCGCGCATATGCTCCTTTTGCTTTTCATTCAGTCCCTTCGGAACCTCGATATTGACGCTGAAGATCAGATCTCCGCGACGGTTTGCATTGTTGATATACGGAATTCCCTTGCCCTTGAGGGTAAAGGTCGTTCCGGGCTGCGTTCCCTCGGGAATGCTATATTTCTGACTTCCCTCCAAGGTCGGAACGTCGATCTCCGCACCGAGCGTCGCCTCTGCGACCGTGATCGGGATCTCACAGAAAATATTGTATCCGTCACGTTCGAACACAGGGTGTCCCTTGACCATCACGGTAATAATGAGATCTCCCGCAGGACCGCCGTTTCTTCCGTCACAGCCCTGAGAACGGAGGGCGATCCGCTCGCCGTCGTCAATTCCCGCAGGAATCGTAACGCCAAGCTTTTTGTTGACCTTGACGTAGCCCGTTCCCTTACAGCCCGAGCACGGTGTTTTGATGATCTTACCCGTACCGCGGCAAGAGTCACACGTTGTGGTCGACTGGAATGCCATGCCACCGATCCTCTGCGTCACTCTGCGCTGACCCGAGCCTCCGCAAACGGTACAAGTCTCCGCACTCGTTCCCTTTGCCGCACCGCTTCCACCACAGTCGGAGCACTTCTGAATGCGATGATAGCTGACGTCCTTTTTCGTACCAAACGCCGCTTCCTCAAAGGTCACCGTGAGGCGAACACCAACGTCCTCGCCGCGCGTCGGCGCATTTCTTCTTTGCGCTCCGCCACCGCCAAATCCGCCACCAAAAAAGCTACCGAAAATATCGCCAAGGTCACTAAAATCGCCGAAGCCGCCAAAGCCACCGAAGCCGCTACCGCCGCCCGACGACGGATCAAACGCCGCGTGACCGAACTGATCGTACTGCGAACGCTTTTCCGCATCGGAGAGCACCGCATACGCCTCATTGACCTCTTTGAATTTTGCTTCAGCTTCTGCGTCACCGGGATTCATATCGGGATGATATTTCTTTGCCAGCGAGCGATACGCCTTTTTTATTTCGGCATCTCCCGCACCCTTGGCTACGCCCAATACCTCGTAATAGTCTCGTTTTTCTGCCATATAAGCCCCCATACCGCACCTGCGGTCGTTCTGAATTTCTCGTTGTATTTGGAATGTGTACAAATCCGCTTTTGCGGGGGATGGCGCTTTGCGTCATCCCCCGTCGGGGTATTTTTGTTACGATCACTCGTTGGTCTTATCCTCGTAATCGGCATTGTAATACGTGCCGTCACCACCCTGAGCACCTGCATCGCCGCCCATATTGTTGGGATCAAAGCCCTGAGCGCCGCCCTGCTGAGCGTACAGCTTTTCAGAGAGTGCGTAGAACGCCTTCTCGAGTGCCTCGGTGTCTGCCTTGATGGCTTCGGTGTCACCCGTAGCAATGGTAGCTTTCAGCTTTTCGATTGCCGCGTTGACCGCATCCTTATCCTCTGCGGGAACCTTGTCGCCAACCTCGCTCATCGTCTTTTCCGACTGGAATACGAGCGAATCCGCACGGTTCTTGACCTCAACCGTCTCTTTCTGCTTCTTGTCCTCTTCTGCGAACATTTCCGCATCCTTGACTGCCTTATCGATCTCATCCTGCGACATATTGGTCGAAGAAGTGATGGTGATGTGCTGTTCTCTTCCCGTTCCCTTATCCATTGCGGTAACGTTTACGATACCGTTTGCGTCAATATCAAAGGTAACCTCGATCTGAGGAATTCCACGGGGAGCAGCGGGAATGCCGTCAAGCGAGAATCTTCCGAGCGTGGTATTGTTTGCCGCCATCTGACGCTCACCCTGAAGAACGTGGATCTCTACCGAGGTCTGACCGTCAGCCGCCGTCGAATACACCTGACTCTTCTTTACGGGGATCGTCGTGTTTCTGTCGATGATCTTG
>JAFQPC010000070.1 GCA_017411935.1 Clostridia bacterium
CCGTTGGGCCCAACTATGTAAATCAGCCCAACTATGTAAATCAGGTTACATATACGCCCTACCCCGTTGAAAAGCCGAACCTCGCAAAGAAAATTGTCGGTATGGCTCTGTCAATTTTCGGTTTCGCTTTCTCCCTCCCGGAGGGAGGCTTTCACGACGGTGTCAATATATTCGCATACACCTCGAAAATTTGTATCGATCATACGATTTGTAAATCGTATGACTTTTAAATCATACCCTGCAAGAATTTCTGTGCGAAATTCATCCTTTGATCTACCATCTTCGGTATAATGCTGTAAGCCATCAATTTCGATAATTATTTTCGCCTTATGGCAATAAAAATCTGCAATAAAATTATCGATTGCTTTTTGGCGTTGAAATCTAACTTCATATTTAGCTAAAAAATCATACCACAAATGATTTTCTTGTGGGGTCGCATTTTTTCGAAGATTTTTTGCAAGAGTAATATTCGTTTTATTGTAATCAAGAGACATATTTTCTCCCCCAAGATTTTACTATATTCATTATATCACAAAACCATCAGGGACACAATACTTCCACCACTTTTTGTAACCTCACTTAAAAACAAGAAAAATATCTTTTTCTGTCGTTTTTCGTATTTCGTTGACAAATACAGAATTTTTCGGTATAATATTAGAGATATGTAACGAGAAAATTATTTTCGATGACGCGGAGGAACCAAGGTTTGAGCCAGGAAAGTAAATTTTTCACGACCGTGCGGCAATCTGCCCGTGCAGAATTTGAAGAAAAACGTTCGGTTTTTATCGGTCACGTGATGCGTACCGACACCGAAGAGGAAGCGCAGGCGTTTATCAAAAAAATCAAAAAGGAATACGCCGACGCAACGCACAACGTCTCGGCATATCTGATGCAGGGTGAGATCGTGGCACGCTATTCGGACGACGGAGAACCGCAAGGAACGGCGGGAATGCCCGTGCTTGACGTGATCCGCAAAAGCGGTGTCCGCAATGTCTGTGTCGTCGTCACCCGATATTTTGGCGGAACGCTTCTTGGCGCAGGCGGACTCGTCCGCGCTTACTCGCACGCTGCGTCGCTTGCCATTGAAGCGGCGGGAATCATCACCTATGAACCTTATACCGAGCTGGAGCTCCGTTGCGGTTATTCGGAATATCAGAAATACAGCGTTCTTCTCAGTGCAGCCAACGCTGTGATCGACGATGTCAACTACGCCGAGGATGTTTGCGTCCGCTTTGCCATCAAGGAAAGTGCGCGCGATGCTCTTGTAGCAAAGATCGTAGAGACCGGCTACGGCAAGGATATTCCCAGAGAGGTAGGAAGTCGCTTTGACTATCGCTAAAGTGTTTTTTAAGCTCACGATCTTCGTCTTACTCGTTACCGTTCTTCTTCCCTCGCTCCTTGCTTGCACGACCGACAATCAAGAAGAACCTCCCTTTGAATTATTGGAGGAGTCTTCGGACAAAGAAAGCTATTCTCTCTATCGCATCGTTCTCTCCGCAACCTGCTCTTCCGAGCTGTTTTGCGCCGCACAGAACTTCAAAGAACGTCTTTCGAAACAAACGGGAGTTCCTTGCGATCTTGTATACGATACAGAACAGGTCACTCAAACAAAAAACATCGTTGAAATTCTTTTGGGCAATACCATCCGTACCGCATCAAAAAAAGCAATGATGGATTTTCGGGAAAACGACTATCTTTGCCAGCTTCAGGACACGGTCTTGGTTCTCGGCGGGCGTTCGGATGAAGCAACTCTCGCAGCACTTGACCGTTTTTACGACGAGCTCTTGGAGCACGCGACTGCCCAATCAATTTTGCCAAAGGAAGCAGGGTTTCTCTACCGTGCCAACTATCCGATCGAAACGATCACGATCGGAGGCTTTGACCTTGCGCTTTTTGATATCGTCTATGAAAAAGATACGTCCGAGTCGATGCTCGTCTTGGCAAAGACCTTGCAAGAAAAGATTCGGACCGACACCGCGTATTATCTCGATCTGCAATCCGAAGCCGAATTTCACGAAACATCAAAAAGAATATATCTGACGCACTCCGAGAAAGTACCAACGGGCGTTGCCCACATCTGTTTTGATGCGCAAGGAGTCGTTCTCTCTGCCAAAGATCTGTTCGGTATTTCGGTTGCCGTCAAAGAATTTTACCAACAATTGCTTGCCTCGGTGGAAACCTCCGATCGGTTTGGAACATCAAACACGATAACAACGGTCAATTACGAGAAAAACGAACTTGCGCTTGCCTCGATATGGATCGATCCCACCAAAGACACTGTCTCCGAACTTATAAGAATGAACGATCTGGTAAAATCAACCTCTCCGGACCTCATTTTTTCGAGGAATATGTCCGAGACACAACGCGCTCTCTTTTATGAGATGATCGACGACCAATATCATACCGCCGCGGAAATTGAATTTCTCAAAGCAGATGTAGATTGGCGGTTACTTGATAACCTCGGACCGACGGCAACTTTATATCAGATAGGAAATGACGCCAACGGCTTTTTGCTCCTTTCGGTTGGGGATACCCCTACCGAAAAACTTCTTGCAGACCTCCCCAAAAAGGACCTCCCTCTATTGATCGTCGCTGATCTCTCCTGCGACGAAATGTGGGAAAACGATTGCTTTGACCGTGTCCTTTTTTCTGCTTCCGAGCAAGTTTCGTTCTCTCTTTGGGCAGAACCGAATTCCTTTCTTGTCATCGAAGCGATGTCACAAGACGGATATCGCATCCTTTCCGTCGAACGAGTCTCGGCATTTTAATTGTAAAATTGTAATACCACTGATTTAACAAAGGAGCGCTCTATGAAACTACTCATTATTCGCCACGGAGACCCCGATTACGTCAACGATACGCTCACCGAGGTTGGACACAAAGAAGCCGATCTGCTGGCAAAATTCTTTGCAGAGAAAGAAATCGACAAGATCTATGTCTCTCCCTTGGGAAGAGCAAAAAAGACTGCCGAATATACCTGTAAGATCAAGGGAATCGACGCGACGGTCTGCGATTGGTTGCAGGAATTTCCCGCGCGCATCTATCGCCCCGACGAGCAGGAAAAAGACGTTCCGTGGGATTGGCGACCTGCCGATTGGACGACCGTCGAGGAGTTTTTCTCCTTGGAAAAATGGGCAACCGTCCCAACGATGACAGAGGGAAAGGTCTCCGAAATATACTCCCACGTGATCGAAGAATTTGACAAGCTCCTCGCGTCTTTGGGTTACGTCCGAGAGGGAAATCTTTACCGTGTCACAAAAGCAAACGAGGACACGATCGCATTTTTCTGTCACTTCGGACTCGAATGCGTTCTGCTCAGCCGACTTTTGAATATTTCGCCGATGCTTCTCTGGCACGGCACCTGCGCCGCGCCGACCTCGGTCACGGTGCTCAATTCCGAAGAACGGCAAAAGGGAATCGCTTATTTCCGTATGGCAGAATTCGGTAGCGTTGCACACCTGAGAGCGCACGGAGAGGAACCCTCCTTCTCGGCAAGATTTTGCGAGATCTACGACCGAATGGATCAGCGACACGATTAATTTTTGATACACCGTACAAGGACGGGGAAAAAATCCTCGTCCTTGTACTTTTTTTCGAATATTTCTTGACATAATTGCGTTTTCGATTTATAATAATATATGGTAAAGATTCAATAAGGAGGTAATAAAAAATGACCGTAACGAAGCAATCTATTATTGGTGATGTTCTTGATGCGGCTCCCGACACGGCGCAGTTCTTTTTCGAGATCGGAATGCACTGTCTCGGATGCCCCTCTGCCAGAGGTGAATCGATCGAGGACGCTTGTATGGTACACGGTACCGACGCCGACGCGCTGGTAAAGAAGATCAACGACTATCTGGCAGCACGCTGATCGAACGATCAAACTACGATGGGGACTTCTCTCGACTTCCCAAGGAGCGAGGAAAGTCCCCTTTGAAAAAATGAAATCTGAAAAAGGAATTACTGATGAATCTACCAAAACTCAGTCCTCGTCTGCGGTGCGCCGCCGAAGTCGTTCGGCAGGGAGCGTATATTGCCGACGTGGGGACCGACCACGCCTATCTTCCGATCGTGCTTCTTTCCGAGGGAAAGATCTGCGGCGGTGTTGTCTCGGACATCAACGAGGGTCCGATTGCACGTGCAAAAGAACATATCGGAGCGTGCGGAATGACCGAGCTTCTCACCGCGAAACGCTGTGACGGTCTTTCGGAACTCGAGGAAGATCACCCCGAGGATATTTTCATTCTCGGCATGGGCGGCGAGCTGATCGCGCGCATTCTCTCGGATGCTCCCTGGACGAAAGCACCGTCGATCCGCCTTATTCTGCAACCGATGACGCACCCCGAACTCCTTCGCCGTTTCCTTTTGAGCGAGGGATATTCGATCGTCGACGAGGTGCTCGTAAAGGACGAAAAAATATATCAGATCATTTGCGCCGAATATTCCGGCATACCACAGCACAGAGCATATTCCGAGCTCGAACTGCTCCTCGGCAGAGAACCTCTGCGACGCGGCGGACCGCTTTGCGAAGAGCTTCTCGCGCATTGGCGCGACGTTCTTTCGGTGCGTCTGGCAGGCAAACAAAAAGCAGGCAGTGACGCGTCCGAAGAAGAAAGATTACTCAAACAGATCGGAGAACTTACAAAATGACAACGCGCGAGCTTTATCAAATTCTCAACGAAAAATTTCCGACCTCGCTCTCCTGCGATTGGGATAACGACGGACTGATGTGCTGTCCCGACAGCACGCAAGAAGTGCGCCGCGTGCTTCTGACGCTCGACGTGACTGCTGAGGCAGTCAAGAAAGCCATCGAAGCCAAGTGCGACGTGATCTTGTCACACCACCCCCTCATTTTCAAGGGCATCAAGGCGCTCGACGGCGAAACCACCGTCTCGGCAAAGGCAATCGACCTCATTCAGCACGGCATCTCGGTAATGTCCTTCCACACGAGACTCGATGCGGCAGAGGGCGGTGTCAACGACGTGCTCGCGACGCTTCTCGGACTTTGCGACGTCACGCCCTTTGGCGAGGAAGCCATCGGACGCATCGGCTCGCTTCCCAAAGAGACAACGGCAGAGGACTTTGCCAAAACAGTCAAAGAGGCGCTCTGCGCACCCGTCGTTCAGCTGGCAGACGCAAACATTCCCGTACGCCGCGTGGCGGTGCTCGGCGGCAGCGGAGGTGACGACGTCGAAGCGGCAAAGGCGGCAGGAGCGGATACTTACGTCAGCGGCGAGCTGAAATATCATCAGCTGACCGATGCCCCCGAGGAAGGCATCAACCTCATCACGGCAGGGCACTTCCACACCGAATTTCCCGTGTGCGAAATGCTGAAAAAGCTCCTTGCCGAGATCGATCCCTCGATCGAAACCGAAATTTACGAAAATTACAAGATCAAAACGATCTGAAAAAATACCGAAAGGAAGAAAAAACTATGACTTACGTCGTTTCCGATATTCACGGCTGTCTTGACAAATTCAACCGACTTCTTCGCGAGATCCGATTCACCGACAACGATATTCTGTACGTACTCGGCGACATCGTCGATTACGGAGAGGAGTCGATCGCGCTTCTTTGCGACCTGAGTATGAGATTTAACGTCATTCCGATCGTCGGAGAGCACGATTTCCGCGCGCTCCGTCTGCTCACCGAGCTTGACACGATGCTCCGCGACGGCACAACGCCCGATCCCGAGATCCTCGGGGAAATGACCGAGTGGATCCGTGACGGCGGACAGAAGACGATGGAAGATTTCAAGGCGCTCGACGACGATATGAAAGAGGGCGTGCTCGAATATCTTTCCGACCTTTCCCTCTATGAAGAGGTCGAGGTAAATGGAAAAAAATATCTGCTTCTCCACGCGGGAATTGCCGATTTCGATCCCGATACCGCCCTCGAGGACTATATGCCCGAGGACTTTATCCACGAGCCGATCGATCCCGACCGCACCTATTTTGAGGGCGTGACGATCGTCGCGGGACACGTTCCGACCTATACGCTCGCGTCTGCCGAAAAGGGAAAAATCTACCGCGGCGAGAGCGCGATCCTCATCGACTGCGGTGCGGCATTTGACGAGCCGCTCGGCTGTCTGCGTCTTGAGGACGGCAAGGAATTTTATATCCGATGAACAAAGGACAGCTTCTCACCTTAAAGATCACCGACCTCAATAACCTCGGATGCGGCGTCGGTCGCGACGAGACCGAGGGAAAGGTCGTCTTCGTCAAGGGCGCAGTCACGGGAGACACCGTAAGAGCATCGGTCATCAAGGTCAATAAGAGCTATGCCGTGGCAAAGCTTTGCGAGGTGCTCGAAGCATCGCCCCATCGCACGAGCGAGCCCTTTTGCGATGCTCCGCTTGCCTGCGGCGGCTGTATGTACCGCGCCATCACCTATGAGCACGAGCTGACGCTCAAAGCCGATTACGTCAAAAATGCGTTTGTCAAGGCAGGACTTCGCTCCGTCACGGTGCTTCCGACGCTCTCCACGGGAGTGGTCGAGGGCTACCGAAATAAGGCGCAATATCCCGTCGCAAGCACAAAGCAGGGACTCCGCGCGGGATTTTATTCGGGCGGTACGCATTCGATCGTGCCCGCCGAGCACTGCGCCATTCAACATAAGGAATTTGCGCCGATCGTCGAGTTTGTCTGCCGATATGCGACCGAGCAGGGGATTTTGGCATACGACGAAACGACGGGTAAAGGACTGTTGCGACATATTTATTTGCGCATTGGCGAAGCGACGAATGAAATGATGGTCTGCCTCGTGCTAAACGGAGAAACACTCCCCGACAATGAGGGCTTTGTCCGTGCGATCACCGAGAAATTTCCGTCGGTGAAAAGTATCCTGCTCAATACCAACAAAGAAAACACCAACGTCGTGCTCGGAAAGAAGTGGAAAACCCTCTGGGGCACGAACGCGATCGAAGATATTTTGTGCGGACTTCGCTTCCGCATCAGCGTCGACTCCTTTTATCAGGTCAACCGCGCGGGCGCGGAACTGCTCTACGGAAAAGCGTCGGAGCTTGCCGAGCTTTCGGGGAACGAGATCCTCGTAGACCTTTACTGCGGCACGGGAACGATCGGACTTTCGATGGCGAGAAAAGCGAGAAAACTCGTCGGCGTGGAGATCGTCGAGGGCGCGGTCAAGTGCGCCAAGGAAAATGCCGAACGCAACGGCGTGGAAAATGCCGAATTTTTTTGCGGTGACGCATCGAGCCGAGAGATGATCCTGCGTTGCACGGGCGAAAAAACGCCCGACGTCGTCGTCATCGACCCGCCGAGAAAGGGAAGTACCCGCGAGCTCGTCGAATGCCTTTCGTCGCTTGATGTGAAAAAGATCGTGTACGTCTCCTGCAACCCCGATACGCTTGCCCGCGACTGCGCGTGGTTCGCCGAATTTGGCTATACCATCGGCACGGTGCAACCCGTGGACTTGTTCCCTCGTACAGGGCACGTCGAGAGCGTTGTGTGTCTGACGAGAAATTTTTAAAAGATCCTACACGCTCTAAAGCAAACCACGCCAGATCCTTCGCTACGCTCAAGGATGACACCTATCGGTGTCGGCGTGGCGCAATCAAAACTTTTATCCGTATATTGCCCAACTCTCTCTCCGCCGTGTCATCCTCGAGCCCTCATCGATTGTCATCCTTGAGCGTAGCGAAGGATCTCGATGAGGGCGAAGGATCTCGGCGGACAATACAAGGAAAATCTATGTATTATGTTTACATACTAACCAACAAAACGAACAAGGTAATGTACATCGGTGTTACCAACAACTTACAACGCCGATTATACGAGCATAAAAATTCACTTGTTGACGGTTTTACAAAAAAATATCGTACACATAAATTAGTGTACTACGAAACACACAATTATATCCACGACGCCATTTTACGAGAAAAACAATTAAAAGGCTTACTAAGAATCCGAAAAAATGAGTTGGTGGAAACAACAAATCCTGAATGGGAAGATTTATCAAATAAATTGTTCCCCGATGCTTACCCTTGATGCGTCGCCCGAGATCCTTCGCGGCGCCACGCCGACACCGTCAGGTGTCATTCTTGAACGAGCATCCCCTCGAGATTCTTCGCTTCGCTCAAGAATGACACGGAGGGGATGCGTCGTGAAGAATCTAGCGTGGCTTGCTCGAGGATGACACGGGCGAGTGGAAAATTTGAATAAACGCGATGAAATTGTAACTTTAAAAAATCGAGAAACTATGATGTATCAAAAACTACAAACTCTTTTACCGCAATTTACAGTTGAACCTATTACAATAGAAAATTTATCTTTGTACGAAACCGTCTTCTACAACAATCAAGAATATTATTGTTTAACGGACGGACATCCTGCCACAAAAGAAACTTGCGAAGATTCGATTGATGGATATTTGGATTATCCCACATATAGCATCGGAATATGTCACAACGAACAATCGGTCGCTTTTTTAAGTGTTTTGGACGGATATCCCGAGGAGGGTACTCTATATATCGGTCTATTACTGGTAGATGACAGATTCCAACATCGGGCAATCGGATCGTCAATCATACAAGCTCTTTTTAAGGTAGCAACTGATTTGAATTTTAAGAATTTACAATTGTCCGTGCAAGAAAATAATATCAGCGGACTTTCGTTTTGGAAAAAGATTGGTTTTTATGAAATTGATCGCTGTCCTTGCGAGGGATTTGATAATTTATCAATGAAATATGATCTTTAACCGCGAATTTCTCGGTACATCAAAACAAAAAGGAGCATCTCATTATGCACGAATTTTCTCAAATCGTTGACCAATATAGAGACCTGATCCTTGCCGCCGAGCGCGACATCTGGAAGACGCCCGAGACGGGCTACAAGGAAGTCAAAACCTCGGCATATATGGCGAAAAAATTCCGCTCTCTCGGCTACTCTTTGACGATGGCAGAGGGGATCACGGGTTTTTATACCGTCGTTGACACGGGCAGAGAGGGACCCGAGGTGCTCGTTCTCGGCGAGCTTGATTCGATCCTCTGTCCCGCGCATCCCGATGCCGATCCGACGACGGGCGCGGTCCACTCCTGCGGACACCATGCGCAATGCGCGGCGCTCTTGGGCGTTGCCGCCGCGCTCCGCGACGAGCGCGTGCTCGCAAAGCTGTCGGGCAGGATCCGTCTTTGTGCCGTTCCCGCCGAGGAGCTTCTCGAACTCGAATACCGCGCGGAGCTCAAAAAGCAGGGAAAGATCAAATATTTCGGTGGCAAGAGCGAATTTTTGTCGCGCGGCTACTTTGACGGTGTCGATCTTGCGCTGATGGTTCACACGTCGACCAGCTATTCGACGCACGGAGGAAGTGTCGGCTGTCTTGTCAAAAATATCACCTATCACGGAAAAGCCGCACACGCAGGCGGCGCACCGCAGGACGGAAAAAATGCGCTGTATGCCGCAAACTGCGGTCTCACTGCCGTGAATGCGCTCCGCGAGACCTTCCGTGAAAAGGACTGTATCCGCGTCCATCCGATCATTACGCGCGGCGGGGATATGGTCAACGCCATTCCCGAGACCGTGACGATGGAAAGCTATGTCCGCGGCAAAACCTTTGAGGCGATCGTTCGCGAAAACGAAAAGGTCAACCGCGCGCTCTGCGGTGCGGCGCTCTCGCTCGGTAACAATATTGAGATCAACGACACCCCCGGCTATTCGCCGCTCGTCAACGCACCCGATATGATCGACCTTGCCGACGAGGCAATGGCGCTCGCTCTCCCCGAGGTCGAGTTTCACCGCAACGACCAATATTTTTCGACGGGAAGCACCGATATGGGCGACCTTTCGAGCTTTATGCCCGTCGTCCACCCCTATGCGGGCGGTGCTTGCGGCAACGCACACGGCAACGACTATCAGATTTGCGACCCCGAGCTTGCTTGTGTCGGCAGTGCCAAGTGGCAGCTTGCGATGCTTCTCTTGCTCCTCGGTAACGGTGCCGAGCGCGCTAAGAAGATCGTCGAAGACTTTGAGCCGACATTCCCCTCGGCAAAAGCATTTCTCGCGTATCAGGACAGCCTGAACCGTTCGGGTGAGCGTATCACCTACCGTGAGGACGGCAGTGCCGAGGTTCGTTGGAAATAAGGAGTCTTTATGAAATTTATCGCAAAACACTTCTCCGAGCTCACTCCCGCAGAGCTTTATGAGATCCTGCGGGCAAGAGCCGAGATCTTTCTGCTCGAGCAACACATCGTCGAACAGGATATGGACGGCGTCGATTACGACTGTCTGCATTGCTTTTTGTGGGAAGACGGCAAAGCCGTCGGCACGCTTCGCGCCTTTTATTCCGACAAAGAAAAGACCAAGGTCAAGATCGGTCGCGTCGTCACGCTCACCCACAAAAAAGGGCACGGCAAACTTCTGATGGAAGGCGCGCTCGCCGCCATTGAGGAAAAAATGCCACATAAGATCCTCTACGTGCACGCTCAAACGCAAGCCGCAGGATATTACGCGCGCTTCGGTTTTTCTCCCGTGGGAGAAGAATTTGACGAGGCGGGTATTCCACATATCGAAATGGTCTATCAAAAACAATAATCACATCAAACACAACGATTGCAAGGTCTTATTATGAAACAGAAAAAAGCACTCCTCTTTATCATTCTGGCAGGTCTCCTTTGGGGCTCGTCCTGCCTCTTCGTCTCAGCACTGAAGCCCTATTTCACCCCTCTGCAAATGACGGGAATGCGCGGCATTCTCGCAGGCATCGGTATGACGGTCTACGGACTTCTCGTAAACAGAAGCTGTTTTCGCGTCAAGCCTCGCTGGCTTCTTGTCTTTGCCTGCAACGGCGCATGTCTCTTTCTGACTGCATTCTTCTACTACTCGGCAATGCCGCTGACGGGAACGCCGACAGCAGTCATTCTGATGTACCTTTCGACCGTGATGGTGCTCATCTTCTCGGTCATCGTCTGGAAAGAACGCTTTACGGTGCTCAAATGTATCTCGGTCATCTGCGTGCTCGCGGGCTGCTGTCTCGTTTCGGGCATCGTCGGTGGACTGAAATTTCATCTGGTCGGAGTCATCTTCGGCGTTCTCTCGGGTGTTACCTATACGGTCTATAATATTCTGACGAAATTCTCGGCGCGCCACGGTCAAAACCCCATCTCGGTCACGATCTACGGCTTTCTGACGATGTCGGTCATCTCACTTTTCGTTGTCGAGCCGCAGGTCACCTTCCCGATCTTAGCGAGCGAGCCCGCAAAGCTGATCCCGCTTGTTCTCGGAATGGGAATTTGCACCTTTATCGTACCGTATTTTCTCTACACCCTCTCTCTGCAAGAGCTGGAAGCAGGTACTGCGGCATCGCTCGGTGTCGTTGAACCGATGGCGGCAACCGTTTATTCTGTCCTCTTTTTACACGAAGAACTCACCGTCTTTTCCGCGATCGGCGTCGTGCTTGTGCTCGTTGCCGTCGTACTGCTCGGTAAAACCGAAGGAAAAAACTCCCCGAAAAAGCTTGAATCTTAAGCTTTTATTCCTACATAAAAACAAAAAAGAAAGGAGACGATTTTATGAAAAAACTGCGCATCATTGCTCTTGCTTTGGCAATTCTTTGCCTGCTTGCGCCTCTGACGCAAGTCGTCTCCGCCGCCGAGATTTCCACCTTATCCGAGGAGACAGTAAACTCTCTTGACTTTTCCTCTTATGACAACACCGCGCTTCACGCGAGTCTCTCTCCCTCCGATCTTCTGACTGTGATCCTGCAACGCATCGTTGGAGATGAGCGCGTACTGAGTGATGCCGAAAAGAAATATCTTGACCGTTATTTTGACGAATATCTGATTTATGATGCAACACTTCCTCCCTCGCTCCTCTCGACCGAGACCACCGAAAGCGGCTTGAAAGTCAAGGCAAAAAGCTATTCTTATCAAGCCAAAAACGGCGAAACGGTTATGTATTTTCCCGTACGTGTAACGATGGGAAGCATGGCAAAGCCTCTTTCCTATTCTTCTGACGAGCAATGCTTTGTTGCCGAATGGGAAAATGCTTCCGAGTTCTCCTCTCTGACTGTATATTACAGCGGATCGATCACGCTTCCCAAGGAAAAGATCAACCGTCTTCTGACAATGGCGTTTAACGATGCAACGAACGCGCTTCTGACCGAAGACGAAATGCTCAAATACACTGCCGCGCTGCAAGAATATCAAAATTATCTGCGTGCTGTGGAACAGTATGAAGCAGACTGTCTTACTTATGATGCCTACCTTTCCTCTCTGGAGCTCTATGAAAAAGCGGTAGAAGAGTATCAAAAAAACCAAGAGGAATGGAAAATTTACCATCAAAAATATGAGCTTTATGAGGCTTATTGTAACGACTTGCGTATTTACGAACAAAAAATGACGCAATACAATGCCGATTACAAAAAGCATCTTGCGCAAATTGATGCTCACAAGGCGTATCTGGTCAACCTCAGTACGATCCGCACTTCGCTTGTACCAATGGAAAGCCTTTTCTTGAGCCCCTCGGACGGAAAGACGGGAACACTTTATCGGGCGCTGCAAAACAACGAGCTCGTGACGATGTTTGAAAAATATCAAAACGTACTTCCCAAAAAACCCATCGAAGGAATGCGCGAAGAAGCTGAACGGTTGAACACGTTGCTCGGTGAGTATGCCGAAGAAAGAAAAATTTCCGAAAAAAAGGCATTTGAATCATATCAAAAAAACTACGATGAAATTTGCTACCTCTTTAACTCCCTCTACGGTCGAATGAGTTCCATTTTTGAACCGCCCAAGGGCGCCGAGCAATCTGCAATGTATACGCTGATGTGCTCCAAGCTCGACATAGAATACGGTGCAGAAGAGGCTTCATATAAAAAATGGCGGATCAAAAACGTTCTCGCTCATCTCTATCTGATCTGTCTATGTCTTGACGACACAAAAACGCCTGAGGCTACTTGGAATTTTTATGCCGACGACGGAAAAAAACACACGTATTATTACAGCAATCTTCTGGCGCAAAACCTGATCATTTCGGATGTCAACGCCGCAGATCCGTCGAGCCTGACTTGGATAGACGAGGTTTTGGTTTCCGAAGCACCGACCATGCCGGAAAAGCCCATCGAAGTGATCGCTCCGACGCCGCCTATGGTGATGGAAGAACCCAAAGCACCCACGGCAATGGAGCAACCACTACCGCCCCCCGTAATAGAAGCGCCGAACCCACCGTCGGAAAGCGACCATTCCTTGGTGCTTCGTACGGGAGAAATTTGTCTTGCCCTGCAACAGGGACTTTTGTATGAGCGTTCTGAACTGACCGAAGCCCCGACGATCACACTCCCCGAGATCTCGATCGAAAAGCGGACGCTTGGTGTTTCAATCTACGGTGCGCGCGGATGCTTGCTGGAGACAGACGAGCCCTCGTCCCTCCCCATCCCCTCGGAGTCCTCGGAAGATCTTCCGATCTCCTTTGAGGAAGGATTCAATATTTACACCTTTAACGGTTGGTCGACCTCGCAAGACCAAAGTTCGATCAGCGCCATCTACCAACGCGCTCCGAAAACCTATCGCGCGACCTTTGTGATCGACGGGCAAACCGTCTATGAAACACAAGTGCCGATCGCGCAAACTCCGCGCTTTGAGGGCTCTGCGGCAAAGGAAAGCACCGAGACCGTAGACTACATTTTCCAAACGTGGGATCCCCCCCTCTCTCCGATTCACGAAGACACGGTCTATGTTGCCAAATATCGGGAACAAACGAGAAAATATACGGTCAGCTTTTCGATTCTGAATCAATCGCTCTCCCACCGTTACGAATGGCAGCAAATGCCCAACGTACCTACGGTCTCTCCCAAATATTATTATTCGGGCGCCACCTTGTTTGAATTTGACGGCTGGGATAAAGAAATTACCCCTGTGACACAAAACACGACCTACACCGCGCAATACCGCGAGCTCGTTTTGGCAGCGCTCCCCGACGGCTCAGACGGAACCCTGTCGGTCGCTCCTACCTCGCAAGGCTATCTGCTTGTCACCTCGGAAGACAGGGTTACTTCGATTTCGGCGCTTGTTGCGAAAGCAGTTTCGGAAAATTGCCGTCTGGACGTTCTGTTTTCCGAGCGAAACGTGACGCTCTCGATGGATACGATCGCTCTGCAAGCATTGCAAAATGCTCATATGAACGAGCTTTTCATCGACCGAAGCGACGCGCACGGAACGGCAATCCACTTTTTTGATACCGATAACAAAGAAATTTTGTTGAGTCGAGGAGAGCTGCGCTTATCGCTTCCATACAGCTTTGGTGCCGACGCAAACGTATATCTTTCTTCGTACGATCCGTTCCTCCAAGCAACGCAAGCAACCGTTTCCTGCACCCCGACGGCAAGCACGGTCGAGCTGATCGCCTCGTCAGGGATCTATTACCGCCCCTACGAACGATTTACTCTGACACTGAACGTAGGGAAGAATGGACAGGCAATGGCAAACGAGTCGATCTATTCCGAGGGAGAAAAGGTATACCTTACGATCCACCCAAACGCACACTACCGTATCTCGGCGCTCTTCCTCAAAAATCCCGTCACGGGAGAAATCACCGAGCTTTCACAAAAAAATTATACCGTAATGCCTGCGTACAACGCCATTCTTTGCGTCGAATTTTCCCCCATCGAATATACGGTCAAATTTGTTTATCATGGGGAGACCAAAATCGAGAAGCATCCGTTTGGCGCGACGCTGGTATTTCCCGAAATTCCTTCCTCGTTTGAGGAAGACGGATTTTTCTATACTTTCCTCGGTTGGTCCGAGACCGCATCGGTCGTCACGGGAGACGCTACCTATACGGCAAACTATTACTCGGTACGCGTCGAAGACGTTGCCGACGACGGCGAGGGCGGTGCATGGAACGCCGTCATCTGGAATATTCTCGCGCCGTTGGCAATTTTTGCACTGCTCCTTCTTGGCATTCTCATCGCCGTACCGATCATAATCGTAAAGCAGGTCAAGAAAAAGAAAAAGCAAACAAACAATCAGAACGAATAACACAGGAGGTTTTTATGGACGAACGTTTGGAACGAGAAGCGCTTCTTTTGGGCGAGAACGCGGTTGCGCGTCTTGCTTCCTCGTGTGTTGCCCTCTTTGGTGTGGGCGGCGTGGGAAGCTATGCCGCAGAGGCTTTGGCAAGAGCAGGCATCGGCAAGCTCGTGCTCATTGATTCGGACTGCGTCTCGCGCTCGAACATCAACCGTCAGCTCTGTGCCCTCGAAAGCACGGTCGGACGCCCCAAGGTCGAGGTCATTGCCGAGCGTTTGCGCGACATCAATCCAAATATCAAGGTCGTCTGCCGCAAGGAATTTTTCCTGCCTGAGAACGCACACCTCTTTGATTTTTCGTCCTACGATTACGTCATCGACGCCATTGATACCGTCGCAGGGAAGATCGCGATCGCCGAAGCGGCGCTCGCGGCGAATACACCGATGATCTCTTGTATGGGAACGGGAAACAAGCTCGACCCCACCGCATTCCGTGTGACCGATCTGGCAAAGACCTCGGGCTGTCCACTCGCCAGAGTGATGCGCCGAGAACTGAAAAAGCGCGGAATTTTGCACCTCAAGGTCGTTTACTCCGAGGAATCCCCCATCGAAATCCCCGTACACCTGAACCCCGAAACGGGAAAGCAAGTCCCCGCCAGCATCTCCTTTGTCCCCCCCGTCGCAGGCCTCATCGCCGCGGGTGAGGCGGTCAAGGAGTTAGTTAGGAAAGGATAGGGGACGCGTGTTACTTTTTCTTTCGCGAAAGAAAAAGTAACCAAAAAGAAAGCAACACGGATTTTTGTGTTGTGTCGCCATTTTGGCTGTGCAGACTTCGGCTTTCTGAGGAACAAAACGATTGGACCCTACGTCCCAATCGTTTTGGGATGCGATTTTTTAAAAGTTTTTGATCAAGCTTTTTTCAAAAAGCTTGCGGTGTCCAGAGGCAGCGCCTCGGTCGCCCGTCGCAACGGGCGAAACTTCCTATCGTTCATAAGCGCCCGAAAGGGTGAATGCATCTCGCGAAGCCGAGGGCAGAGGGGAAACCACAAGTGGGGGTTC
>JAFQPC010000071.1 GCA_017411935.1 Clostridia bacterium
CAAACGTCCGACTCGTTCGGCATTTTGTCCGTCGATATTGAAAAGGAGCACCGCGCCCTCGTATTCAGGGGCATACAGCGTCACTCCCTTGGTATTTCCAAGCACCTCACGCATACGAAGATACAGGCTTCTCTCGTGCGCCGCGATCTCGTCCACGCCGATCTTCTCAACGACTCTGATCCCCTCGCACAGTCCCGCGATGACGGGGGTTGGCAGAGTACCCGCCTCATAGCGTTCGGGAAAGACGGACGACATTTCGGCAGAGAGCGACGCCATTCCGTTTCCGCCCTCGACAAGGGTACCGAGCATCTCCGTGGTGATCCCCTTGCCCAAAAGGATCATTCCCCCGCCCTGCGGACCGTACAATCCTTTATGCGATGGCACGCAGAGTGCGTCGATCGCCATTTCGTCCACCTTGATCCTCTCGTGCCCCGCCGACTGTGCGCCATCGACGACAAAGAGAAGTCCGTGGCGATGACAAAACGCGCCGATCTCACGTAGCGGCATCGTGAGCGAACAGAGGTTTGATGCGTGGGAGCACACGACCATTCGCGTCTCTTTCTTGATCCGTTTCGCGATCCCCGCGCAGATACGCACGGCACTGTGCCGATCGTCGCCAAGCATACTTGGGAAAATCTCACACGTAATTCTCCCCTCTCGTTCCAGCCGCGCCAATGGGCGAAGGACCGCGTTGTGCTCGATATCCGACAAAAGCACGTGATCGCCACGACGGAGTAATCCCTTGAGAACGGTATTGATGGCGGTGGTCGTATTGAGTGTAAAAAGCACTCTCGAGGGGTCATCGACACCGAAGTGTTCGGCGGCGACCCTACGGCACTCGTAAATTTTTTCTGCCGCCGCGCGTGCCAACGCGTGCGTTCCCCGACCCGCATTTCCGCCGTATTCTGTCATACAGCGCACCGTCTCCTCAATGACCGAGCGAGGCTTCGGGAAGCTTGTCGCGGCATTATCAAAATAGATCAGTCCTCCGCGTTCCATCGTTTGACCGAAATTCTGGCGGCGGAGAGGACCGCTCGTACGTTATTTTCTTGCAAACAGGAAAACCGAATCCCGTAGGAGCATCCCCGTCCGGAGGCGGCAGACTCGGTTTTTTCTTTTTTCTCGACGCTCGCAGGAATGGCTGCCGCGGCAAGCGCGTCCTGCGCCTTCATCGCAAGCGTCAGTGAGCCGAGCTCGGCAAAGCAAATTCCGCCGTACTCCGAGGCACGCTTATTTTGCAAGCTCGCTCTTTGCGTTCTGGGTGTCTTCATAAAAAACCACCTCCTTCGCTGTCAGTATATGACAAATTGCGTCGAGAGGTACAAAAAAATCCTCCGTGCAAATGATTTAAATTTTTTTCAAAAAAATTCAAAATAACCCTTGACAAATCGGATTTTGTTTGATATAATATCATAGTCGAGCGAAATGCTGGTATGGCTCAGTCGGTAGAGCACGTCATTGGTAATGACGAGGTCATCAGTTCGATTCTGATTACCAGCTCCAAAAAGCAACCCAATCGGGTTGCTTTTTTGTTTTTTATCCAAGAAAATATCGCCGCACCCATTCGGGCACGGCGATATTTTTTATTCCATATACTGTACTGCTTCTTCGTACCAACGCTTCATAAAGTTGGGCGAGAGGTTCCAATAGGGGTCTTGCTTGATTGAGTCCATCATTGCGTTGAGCGTCTCATAGACGTCGGCGCAGATGATCTCGCCCTCTCCGACGGCAATTTTCTTTGCCGCTCCCATTTCACAGAGCACGTCGGTAAACTCGATACTCGGCTTATAGAACGGAAACAGGATCGGTTCGTCGGGCGCCTTGTAGTACGCCTGCGTGATCTTTGCCTTGAATTCGGCGCGCTTCTCCTTATCCTTGATGCGTCCGAGCAGATACTCCACCGTCCAAGCTTCGACGAGATGCTTGAAGGTCATACACTTCATATTGACGCCCCAAAACATCACGTAGCACTTGACACCGTAGCGTTCTCGGCTCTCATACATTCTCTGCCAAGCCGATTCCCACGAAAAGCCGTAGTTATCAAACCATGAAAAGCGCGGCTTTGCCTTTTCGTCTCCGCTGATGATATCGAGCGCGTTGCGCCCTCTTGCCGAGACCGAGTGCGTCGGATTCATACTGCGAATGCTTCCCTCTTGCGTACGGAAAAGCTCGGAGATATATCCAACCTCGGACGGGCGATCAAGATGCCAACCCGCCTTGATGACAGGTTCCCAATCGGTTGTCAGAAGTGCGGGAAACACAAGTGTTCCGTCCTTCACCGTCTCCTCTACGACAGAGATGACGGTTTCCGCTCCGCCGTCGATCGGTCCGAGTGCTTTGAGCGAAGAATGCGTCATTAAGATCGCATCCTTTTCGATTTCAAATTCCTTCAACCGCTCAATCAAATATTCTTTGGTCAACATCATTTTTCTCCTAATTATCTGCGGATACTGATTCCCGCAACTCCCAAGATCACTTCATTGGCAACCGCCTCGATCTTGATGCCTGCAAGCTCCTTCTCCGAATCAATTCGGATCCTCTCGACCGTAGCGTGGTTGAAATTACTGAAATAGAAAATTTCCGCCTCGGTGGTGAGCGCCGACGTCAGCCAGTCGTCGATATTGATCGGATAGACAAGCTTGGTGTGCGTCTCGGTTCCGTCTGCGTAGGTCACGGTGATGCGTGCGTTTTCAACACCTGCGTGCAAGCAGCACGAGTTCGAGATAAAGAGCACGGCGATCTCCTGTCCCTTACCGTCAAGCTTTACGGTGAACTTCGTTGGGAAGTTATCGTAGATCGAAACACAGGCAAGATTTTCATTTTCGGCAGGGGTCGCGAACGGGATTCCCGAGGGCGAATGAACGATGCCGCCCGAGGTTCTAAAGAGCGTGTCGTCCACGTAAACCACACTTCTGTCGTACTGCTGCCACGTATGGCTATGACGGGCAATGCGGTTCATACTCATCGAATATCCCTTGGGTCTTGGCGAAAGATAGTCCTGCTCGTGCACCTCGGTCATCTTACAGTTGAAAAGCTCAGAAATATCGACCGTTTCAAAAGGATTGTCCACGATCGGTTTCTCGGGAAGCTCCTCGCTGAGGATCTCGTAATCGGCAGCAAGCCACGCGTCGTATTCATCTGCAACAGCACGGAGAAAGAGCGTATGATCTCCCGCGACGTCCTTTGCGGTGGCGTACACCTTATTTCCGACGACGCTGATATTTTCAAGTGTTTCGGAAACGTCGAAGACCTCGACAACGTCGGCATTTTGCACCTCAAACATCAGTCTTCCGCCCGCAAGAACGGTCTTGGTGAGGTTGAGCGACGGGGTGGGCGCGCTTCCGTGCACGACACGAATCTGGAATCTGCCGACCTTGTCAACCTCCACCACAACGAAGCTGTTGTTCGGCGCGGCAACGATCTCGTAGTCGATCTGCTCGCCGTCGAGCATTACGGCGTCGAGCGATGCCGAGCGCATCGGGATCCTGAAGCGTTTTTTCTCGGTTCTCTCGCAGGTAATATTGAAGATCTCCTCGTTTCCTTTTCTGTGGTAGTCGAGCGAAAGATCCTTCAGTGCAAGACTTGCGCTCTCCCATTCGCTCGGGAAGCCGGGCGCGATGGAAACGCGATTTTCGAGCGCATTGATTCGAATTCCGAACAGACCCTCGATCACCGTACGGAGATAGGTACTCGAAACGTCGGTAAAGTCCATATCACCAAGGTCACACGTACCGCGGTTGGACTGAATGTGTGCCGCCATTCCGGGATTCTTGCCCGTGAAATAGCAGTCCGAGATACCGCGAAGAATCTCAAAGCCTGCGTCTTTCAGACCAAGCTTAAAATACATCAGCGCGAGATGCGCGTTTTCCGACGGGAAGAGTCCGCAGTTGGAATACTGCTTCGGGAGCCAATTCGACGAATACGAGAGTCTGCCGCCGCTTACCGTTTCCACACTCTTGATATGGTTTTCGGTAAACTTCAGCATTCGATACGCCTTGAAATCGTCGACCATATCCGAGTCGATCGGGTGATAGACGCTGGCAAGCTCGACCGAGGGGTGAAGCAAGCAATTTCCGATCGTATCGAGGCATTCGGCAAGGACACCGTCGTTGGGCATCCAAAGCTTTTCGAGCATCGCCTTTTTGATCTTCTCTGCGCGTGCTTCGAGTCTCGAACCGTCGCGACCGATCTTCTTTGCGATCTGCGCGAGAACGTAGTTTGCGCGATAGTTCATTGCCGTGGACTGATTACAGCCCGCACCGTTATAGTTGTGTCCGTCGGAGATCCATGTGTTCAGCTTATTCTGATAGAGTCCGTCGCCGTCGGGATCAAAGGTTCTCTCTTCCCAATCGAGCATCATACAGAGCTCGTCAAAATACTGCTCGGCGATTTGGAGATTTCCCGACCATTCGATATAATACATCATCATATCGAAGGCACATTCCTGCATATTGTATGCACCGTATCGAGGCGTCAGATCCTGACGGAAGTCGGACGGCAGGCTTCCGACGGGGTTATCCTGATTGTGGATTCTTCCCGCCAGCTTATTGAAGCCTTCGGAAACGGGGGTATCGTCATACCATACGCGCTCGTCCTTGACGTCTCCGCGGCTGATAAGACCGAGATATTTGTGCATCGTTTTCTCGACGCGGTCTCCCCAGCCGAGCGCGGTGGGCGCGTACCAATTTCGCCAACCCAAGAAGGGGGCGTGGTAAGCGAATGCGCCGTGGTGGAAGGAATCCTCGTGCCACGAAGCGTCGAGCGCGATCACGGTGGGCACGACCGAAAGGTCGATCGTATTTTGCGGCGTTTTAACGTCGATGCACGAAAATTTCTTGTAGATCTGCTGCTTGACGTAGGCGATGGGATTCTTCATTGCAAGCCACCGCTCAAGTGTCGCCTCGTCCGAGTTATAGAGGGCAATGATATATCCGTCGAAGACCTTGCCCGGCTCGATGGGTGCCGAGATCTTGACGACCTGATCGTCCTCGTTTTCGGGCTCACTGCCGAGAAATGCACTCGGGTAGGGCTCGGACATTGATTTTGCCGAACCGATACCGAAGTCCGCGTCAAAGCTCGTGGCAATCCTCATCGTATTGCCGTTGGTATGGGTCACGCAAGCGCGGTTTTTTCCGAGCTCGACGGTATTTCCCTTGGTATTCTCGACCGAGAAGACCCTTCTCGGCTCGCCCTTGTACTCAAAGCGACAGAGCGTATCGGTGAGTCCCCCAAAGCCTGCCGCAAAGAAAACTCTCTGATCGGTGGTAATTCTGTAATGCACCAGATAACCGTCATCGGGCAGAAGCGGGTACGCCTCCATATTGACGTGAACGTCGGGAAACCAAGACGACATCTGTGAGAGCTCATACTCCATCCAGCCGTTTTTGAACTCGGCAAGAACGTCCTCCGAATCGTGGAACCAACGCGAGGTCTGGTCGATATCTTCGGAATAGTAAAAGCGCTGGCGACGCCCAGGGGTGATCGCAAGACCGCTATTGAGGATACCGCACTTTTCGTAATAGGTGACCTTGCTCAAAATCCAGTCGGATACCGCGCCCATGATCTGAGGCGCGTCTCCCGCAAAGGTAAAAAAGCGATCGACCTTATCGTCGTTTTTATGCGAGCCGTAGAGCGTTCTGTTGTAGATCTCGGAGCTTCCGCTAATGGCATATCCGTTTTCGGTCGGGGTATAATGCGTACTTGATTTCAGATATTTTTCTTTCATTGATTTTTCTCCGATGCAATGTATTCGCTGATCTCGCGATACCACTGTTGGAATCCTTCAACGGTCATTGTAAAGACATTCTCACGAAGCGTCTTATCGACAAAGTCCACAAGGAGCTTTGCATCACCGCAAATGATCTCGCCCTCTCCGACGGGAATGATCTTGGCAATCCCTGCCTCGGCAAATTTCGGACCGAAGGAGCGGGTACTGTACATCGGCCAGGTAAAGGGCGCGTACGCGGGGTATTTCGAAAGTCTTGCGCTGAATTCCTCGCGCTTTGCTTCGTCCTTCACCGAGTTCAGAAGCTCCTCGATCCAGCGATGTTCGATCAAGTGCTTAAAGGTCATCGGGCTCGTCGTTACTCCCCAGAACATCACGTAGCACTTGACGCCGTATTTTTCACGGCTGTCGTACATTTTCTGAAAAGGAGATCCGTGTGCGAACGCATAGTCGCCGTAGGGACCGGGACGAGGTCCTTCCTTGAGGTTGTCTTGGGTGAGCGTCTTGGCAAGCTTACCGCGTGCCGCTACCGAGTGGGTGGGGTTATCGCTGCGAAGACTTCCCTCTTGCTTGCGGAAGACCTCGGTGATGTATCCGACGTCGGACGGACGGTCCATATGCCATTCCTCAAATACGTGCTCCCAGTTTTTCGATGCAAAGGTGGGAAACACGAGCGTTCCCTCGCTGACCGTTTCCTCGAGTGCGGCAATCACGGTTTCCGCACCGCCGTCGATCGGTCCGAGCGCTTTGAGCGACGAGTGAACGAGGAGAATCGAATCTTTTTCAATGTGGAAGCCCTTGAGGGCTTCCACGAGCATTTCTTTTGTCAACATAATTACAGTCCCATCAATTCCATTGCGTTTTCGTGAGTGATCTTATTGTACATCGTCTGCGTGATCACGCCGCGCTTCAGCCAATCCTTGAGCTGATCGAGCATCGGAGCTTGGCAGTTACGGCTGATGCAGTCGGTACCGAAGTACATTCTTTCATAAAATTCGTGAATGAATGCCTGCGAGAACTCCTCGTCACGCTGCAGGTTTGCGAGCGGCGTGCCGTCCGAGAGGTCGAGGTGCAGGTTGGGATAGCGGCGAAGCAGTTTCGGAACGACACCCTCTTCTCTAATCGGCTGTCCCGCGATCGGGAAGAACGGCGTTCTCGTGCCGGGCATCTTGCAGGAGTGACCGTAGAGGTCCATATGAACGCATCTCTCGCCGGGGGTCTCGAGCTTGGCGATTTCACACCAGAACACGGGTCCGTGTCCGAGGAAGATGAGCTTCGGGAATCTCTGAAGCGAGAGCTCCAGCTGAGGCAGTCCGGGATCGTCGTAGACACCGAAGTCACCCGTGAGCTGATCCGAGCCGTCCCACGTCAGAGGAAGTCCGACCTTCTCTGCCGCGCGGAAGAGGTTCTGCATCTTGGGGTCCTTCATTTCCATCTGAGGCATGACCTCGCCGATTCCCTTACAGCCGAGGTCCTTGTACGCCTGCAAACGCGTCTCAAGCTCTGCGTGCGGCGAGTTTGCCATCGCTCTGGGGTCGAGGTTGCACCAAGGAATGATTCTGTCGGGGTACTGCTGTGCCATCTCGAGAACATCCATTGCGTGCTGAGGCTCGTAGATTTCAGGGCTGACGATCGGGAGAATACAGCTCATATCAATGCCCATCTGCTCCTGAGCGTAAAGCATATCTTCGAGCGTACAAATGCGGTGGTTCTTATGTCTGAACGCATGTGCGTGAATATCAATTACCATAACTTTTCCTCCTTACAGACCGAGAAGTCTCATTGCGTTTTCGTGGGTGATCTTATTGTACGCGGTCTTGGTGATGACACCGTCCTTGACCCACTGTGCGAGCGTCGAGCTGAGCTCTTCGGTAAAGTTCGGACCGACGATATCGGTACCAAAGTAGAGTCTGTCCTCAAATTCGCGGATAAACTCTGCGGTATAGTCGAGGTTACGCTTGAGCGATGCGAGCGGCGTACCATCCGAAAGGTCGCCGTGCAGGTTGGGATAACGGCGCATCAGCTTGGGCATCACACCCTCCTCGGTAAAGGGCTGATTTGCGTACATCAAATAACAGCTTTTCGTCACGGGATGCTTGCAAGAGTGACCGTCGAGGTTGAGGTGAACGCAACGCTCACCGGGCGTCTCGAGCTTGGCAAATTCCGACCAGAACACGGGTCCGTGTCCGAGGAAGATGAGGTTCGGAAATCTCTGGAGCGAGAGCTCGAGCTGAGGCAGACCGGGATCGTCGTAGACACCGAAGTCACCCTCAAGCTGGTCCGAGCCGTCCCACGTCAGGGGAAGTCCGACCTTCTCTGCCGCGCGGAAGAGGTTCTGCATCTTGGGATCCTTCATCTCCATCTGAGGCATGACCTCACCGATGCCCTTACAGCCGAGGTCCTTATAGGTCTGCAAGATCTTCTCGAGCTCTGCGTGCGGCGAGTTTGCCATCGCTCTGGGATCAAGGTTACAGAACGGAATAATTCTGTCGGGATACTTTTCTGCCATCTCGACGATATCCATCGCGTGCTGAGGCTCGTAGATTTCGGGGCTGACGATCGGGAGCACACAGCTCATATCAATGCCCATTCTCTCCTGCGACGCGAGCAATTCTTCAGGGGTACACATGCCTTTACCGTCGGCTCTTTTCAAACGATACGCATGTGCGTGAATGTCAATTAACATAATTTTTCCTCCTATGTCAAATGCAATTTTTTGATGAGAATACTCTTTCACATCATACTGCCCTCATTATAAAGTAAAATCGAAGAAAAGTCAATAACAAATTTGTGCAAAACCTTGACACAATCTTGCTTTTTTAAAGAAAAAAGAGCCTTGTTTTACAACAAAGCTCTTTTGTTTTCATATTTATCCCGCAAACGGTGTTCCAAA
>JAFQPC010000072.1 GCA_017411935.1 Clostridia bacterium
AACCGTAACACGCAAAAAGTTTTCGCCCGCCTTTTTCAAAAGGCGGCGCCATCAAGGGCGCGTAGCCCTTGTCGCTCTCCGCAGAGAGCGAAATATCCCATTTGGCGTTTCTTTTTGCAATGCTTTTTCTTTGCAAGAAAGAGGCGCAAATGAAAAGAGGCTTCGCAAGCTTCGCCAAAATCGGCTTTGCCGATTTCAGCTAACAAAAAGAAACGCCGTAAGAGGAATTTTGCGCTCTGCGGAGCGCAACCAACGCCCCACGGCGTTGGATCCGTGCCGCCTTTTGAAAAAGGCGGGCGAAAACTTTCTAAAGCTTACGCGTCAAGCAGGCAAGCAATACCGGGAAGCTCCTTGCCCTCGAGGAACTCGAGAGATGCACCGCCACCCGTGGAGATGTGGGTCATCTTATCTGCATAGCCGAGCTTTTCAACAGCGGCTGCCGAATCACCGCCACCGATAATCGAGATCGCACCGCTCTCAGCGACTGCCTTTGCTACCGACTCAGTACCCGAAGCGAAGTTCTTCCACTCGGAAACACCCATCGGTCCGTTCCAAACCACCGTACCTGCGCCCTTGATCGCGTCTGCAAACAGCTTCTCGGTCGCAGGACCGATATCCAGACCCATCCAACCTGCGGGAATATCGTCGGAATCAACGAGCATATGCTCGGTGTTCTCGTCATATTCCCTACCAACACGGTTGTCTACGGGGAGCAAGAGCTTTACGCCCTTTGCCTCAGCCTTTGCAACCATCTCGTTTGCAAGGTCGATCTTGTCTTCTTCGCAAAGCGAGGTTCCGACATCGTGACCTTCTGCCTTGAAGAAGGTGTAAGCCATACCGCCGCCGATGATGAGCGTGTCAACCTTTTCGAGAAGGTTGTTGATAACACCGATCTTATCCGAAACCTTAGCACCGCCAAGAATTGCAACGAAAGGACGTGCGGGATCAGCCAGAGCCTTACCCATCACCGAGATCTCCTTCTGGATCAGATAACCGCAAACAGCAGGCAGATAATCAGCAACACCTGCGGTCGATGCGTGTGCGCGGTGAGCCGAACCGAAAGCGTCGTTTACGTAAACTTCTGCAAACGAAGCGATCTCCTTGGCAAAATCAGCGCCGTTCTTGGTCTCGCGAGCGTCAAAACGAACGTTCTCGATCAGAACTGCCTCACCCTCTTTGAGAGCGGCAACCTTTGCCTTAGCGTCCTCGCCGATGATATCCTCAGCGAAGGTAACCTTACCGCCGAGCAGCTCGTTCAGACGGTCAGCTACGGGGCGAAGCGTAAATTTCTTCTTGTCGTCAAGAGCCTTCTTGAGAAGGTCCGCAGTAGCGGCAGCCTGCTCCTCTGCGGGGAGCGCCTCTACTTTCTTCTTCTCCTTTTTGGTCAGACCAAAGCCCTCGGTAAAGATCGAGTGAGGCTTACCCATATGAGAGCAAAGAATTACCTTAGCGCCCTTGTCGAGAAGGTACTTAATGGTAGGAAGCGCGCCAACGATTCTCTTATCGGAGGTGATCACGCCATCCTTGAGCGGAACGTTGAAGTCGCAGCGAACGAGAACTCGCTTGCCCGCAACATCAATGTCTTCAATAGTTTTCTTGTTGTAGGTCATTGTAAAGATCCACCTTTCAAAAAATTTCATTTTTTACCATTTAATAATATACCACAAACTTTAAAATATATCAAGACCTATTTGTGAAAAATTTATCTTTTTTTCACTTTTTTTCTCTTTTTCATAAAAATTCACAAGCAGTTCATAGCTCTGTGTTAACATATAACTATCAAAAAATGAAGGAGATTGCCATGAGAAATATTGGAATCAACCTGCACGCCATCGAGGGTCTTAGCGACGAGGATTACGTAAAGCTTATTTCTTCGCTCGGCTTTGATGCTACTTTTACGTTGTATACGGCGTATACGGCAGATCGCAAGCTTGCTCTGTCGCACGCCGAGCTATTTGCAAAATACGGACTCGCGTGGGAGACCATTCACGCGCCCTATGGATGCCCCAACGATTTTTGGAAAGAGGGAGAGGTCGGCGAAGAAGCAATTCAGGAGCAGATCGACTGTGTGGATCTTTGCGCGTCGCTCGGCGTTCCGATCTCGATCGTCCATCTCTCGTCGGGCATGACTCCGCCGCCGACCACCGACGTCGGTCGCGCACGCATTGAGCGACTGATCAATCACGCGACAAAAAAAGGCGTAACACTCGCCTTTGAAAACCAACGAAAGCTCTTCAATCTCGCTTGGGTGTTTGATTTTTACGGAAACGAAAGCTCGGTAGGCTTTTGCTGGGATACGGGACACGAGGCTTGCTTTACGGCGGGAACGCAATATATGCCGTTTTTCGGAAAGCATCTCTGCTGTACGCATATCCACGACAATTACGGCGTGTTCAACCAGGACTGCCACATGCTCCCCTTTGACGGAAGCATTGACTTTGACCGTGTGGCAAGACAGATCCGCGAAAGCGGTTTTTCGGGTTCGCTGATGCTTGAGTGCATTGAAACGAACAGCGACCGCTACGTTGGTTTTTCTCCCGAAGAATATCTCAACCGCGCCGCTGACGCCGTAAAGAAGCTGCGAACGATGGTGGACGGACAATAAAAAAAGAGCCTTTCGGCTCTTTTTTTATTTCAGCCCGTCGATGACAGCTCGCATCCGAGGCAGCTTTTTCTCCATATCCGCGACGAGCGCGAATTGGTTGCGGCAACGGTCGAGATTATGCTTCGGACGGTGGGTACGGAAATAGACGTCCCCCTCAAGGTAGTCGGTCAGAAAACGAACGCCGCATTCGAGCGTCATCATCATTGCCCCTTCGGGCAGAAGATCAAGCTCACCGTCGGTCAAACGACCGCCACAACCCTTGAGGAAGCCCTTGGCATACAGCTCAAACAGCGAAAGATCCAAGGTGACCTTAGAGAGATCGGTCTCGTCCTCGACGGCAGTATTTGCGCCAAAGCGAATCGAATCACCGAAATCGTTGACCGAATACCCCGGCATCACAGTGTCAAGATCAATAACGCAAACAGGCGCGCCCGTCGTCTCATCAAACAAAATATTATTGAGCTTCGTATCATTATGTGTCACACGCAGAGGAAGTTTTCCCGATGCGTGCGCGCGTTCAAGAGTCTTTGCAAACTCCGCACGTGCCATAGCAAACGCGATCTCGTCCGCCACCTCAGCCGCTCTTCCGCAAACGTCAGCCTCGATCGCCCGCATCAAATTTTCATAACGCTTCGGCGTGTTATGAAAATTCACGATCGTCTCGTGCAATTTTTCGGCAGGATAATCCGCAAGATCACACTGAAAACGTCCGAACGCCTCGGCACAGGTATAAAAATCCTGCGGATCCTCGATCACCTCGCGGGTAATCGTTCGCTCGCAGAACTCATAGAGTCGCCAATACGAGCCGATGCTGTCACAAAAGAAATCTTCTCCCGTCCTTGTCGGAACGACGACAAGACTTGCGCGTGCCACATCTCCCCCGCGTTCCATTGCTTTGTGGCGAATATGCTCGGTCACGCCAAGAATGTTTTCCATCACCTCATCGGGATGAGGAAATACAACGTGATTCATTCTCTGCAAAATATATCTTTTTTCCGAAACCACCAAAAAGGTATCGTTGATATGCCCATTGCCATAGGGGTCACAAATGCTTGGTTTTTCCTCAAAATACGCACAAAGCGTCTCCCCGATCTTAGCACAAGCTTCGTTTCTTCCCATCATTTTCTCTCCCTCAAAAGTGAATTTTTTTATTTTTCTATTGACAATTGTTTTTTTCTATTATATAATAATTTCAATGTTTTGTCAATCGACTTTTTTATCTTTTTCGGGTAGTTTTTTGTTGTAGGAGGTGGTTTTTTGAAATCCTGTTATTATCATTCCTTTTACGATCCGCTTTCCTTGCAGGATATGAATGCGTGCAATCTGGCATCGGATGAATTTCCCTTGATGGTCAACTGCGCAGGAATGATCTCTTCCGATCTTCCCTTTACAACCGATAACGAAAATGGCCGCGCTGATTTTTATCTAATGTTTTTGACCGAGGGCGAGCTGACGGTCACGCTTGACGATGGTGAGAGCGTTGCTACTGCGGGAAGCATCCTTCTCTTTCCGCCGAACAGACGATACCGCTACCGTTACGCAGGTGGGGAAAACCTCTGCTATTATTGGGTACATTTTACCGGTTCGTATGCCGAACGCTTTCTCTCCGAGTGCGGTTTTTCTCCGCTTCCCCTTTGCAAGCGATCCGAACGTGAATCCTCGGCACCTTCAAAGTTCCGTCGCCTGTTTGATCTTTATGAAGAACAGTCTCCCCTGCAAAGCCATCTGCTTTCCTGCGCGCTGGAGCAACTGCTTCTTTCCATTGCGCTTTCGATCGAAAAGCATCCCAAAGCCGTCCATCTCGAAAAATCGCTTCGATACATTCATTCGGCATACCATACCGATATTCGAATCCCCGAGCTTGCCAAAATGGAAAATCTCAGCCATTCGAGATATATTGCGCTCTTTCGTGAGCAAACGGGGCTTTCCCCCACGGCATATCTTATCGGTCTTCGGATGCGCATTGCCTGTGAGCTCTTGCAGACAACCGATCTCTCGATCGGACAGATCGCACTGACTGTCGGTTATGCCGATACGCATTTTTTCAGCAAGCTTTTTAAAAAATACGTCGGTGTTTCCCCCAAGCAATACCGACAAGGAAAATAAAACAGCCAAGCAATTAGCGTGTTATCCTTAACGGAGAACACGCTAATTGCTTGGCTGTTTTTATTCGAATTTACGCAAGAATTTCTGCCGCTTCTTTTTCTCCGCAGAAAATAGCGTCGTAGAGCCACAGCACCGAGTAACGGTCCTTGAGGTCCTTTGCGAACCAAACACCGTTCCGGATCTTCTTTCTGCCGTACTGTGCTTCAAACAGCGAAAGATCAAAGTCACAGTCGGTCAGCATCGTTGCGATCTCGTCCGCAGTTGGGCACTCGTTGAGAATGGCAACGACCTCTGCCCACTTTTCCTTGTAGATCTCGTTGACGGGATTTGCGTATCTGCCTGCCTCATTCTGAAGATCGCGGATCTCGGTCCACAGATGGCTGTAAATTTTCTGATAGCACTTCTCTCTCGTCTCGTCGGAGAGGGTTGAGAAGGTGGGCTCTGCCAGTGCGCGAACTTCCTCACGCAGCTTTGCGGTCACGATCGTTGCGTAACCGACATCGGTTCCGTGGAAGAAGAAGGGCTCACCGTAGATCAGACCCGTGATCTCAAAGTAGTGCGACAGGTGGTGCTCACTTCCCGAACCGGGACGCGTCGAGTTGACGAGCGTCAGACAAGCTCCAATGAGCACGAGGTCGAGCATCAGCTCCTCGATCGCTTCGGGCTTACGGTCACGGATATCCTTTGCCAAGGAGCGGATCAGGTTGGTACGATCCATCACAAGATCGTAGATCTCCTGACAAAAATATTCGTTATTGATCAGCGCGCTGAGCTTCCAGTCACAGAGTGCGCTGTACTTACCGATGATATCGGCATAACCCGAACGGATCATTCCGATCGGTGCGTTACAAAGAATATCGGTGTCGCCCATAATCAGCGTCGGTGCATGCGTGGTCGCCGTTACTTTCATTCCCTTGAGGATCATTGCCGCGCCCGAAGAAGCGTAGCCATCCATTGAGGGTGCCGTTCCGATGATACCGCTTTCGATATGATGATAGAAGGAAACATACTTACAAAGGTCGTTGATAACGCCCGAACCAATTCCGAGAATAAGATCGGTCTCGTCGGTCAGACTCTGTTCGATCGCGCCGATCGCCGTTTCGTTGGGAACGATGTGGGGCTCGCCCGGCTCGGTCGTCAAAAGGCAGAATTGCTCGATCTTTGCACCGAGAAGCTCGCGAACCTTTTCTCCGCAAAGGGGATACGTATTTTCGTCGGCAACAAGAAGAATATGGTTGTACTTGGCCAAGCATTCGGGCAGACGTGCAAGCGCGTTTTTCTCAACGACAACGTGCTCAATGTCGCAACGGTGCGTTCTGCCGCAGCTGCAAACGATATCTTTGTTAATCCAATCGTGAAGACTCATAGTGGTTTCCTCGCTTTTTATTTTTATTTTATACTTTTATACGGGGCTATTATATCATACCTTGGAAGAAAAATCAAGAGTCTTGTCAAAATTTTATCAATTTTACCCATTTACTACGTATCAGCTTATTTTCCCTGCCGCATTGCCGCAATTTTTTCTGCGTTTGGCGTAACATACGCAGTCCAGTTAGTATGGTAGATCACAAATCCGGGTTTAGCTCCCGCAGGCTTCTTGACGTGCTTTGCCTGAAGATAGTCGACCGCGATCTTCTCGCCCTCTGCCTTCGAATAATACGCTGCGATCTCGGCGGCGGTGGTATAATCAAGGTCGGTCGGCTCACGTCCCTCGGTCACGAGAAGCACGTGCGAACCGGGAACTCCTTTGGCATGAAACCAAAGATCGTGCTTTTCCGCCAGACGGTGGGTAATATACTCGTTTTGTACGTTGTTTTTTCCGCAGAGCACACGCATTCCGTCGGGCGTCAGAAATTGCAGAACCACAGGCTTGTGCGCCTTAGGAACGGCATAGGATTTCATTCTCGACGCATATCCCGAGCGGTACAGCTCGTCGCGAATTTCGGCAAGATCGCTCGGACTTTCGGCTCTCGTCAGTGCCTCAAACACAGTATAAATGTAGGAAAGCTCCTCTTCGCCAAGCGCGATCTGCTTGGCAAGCTCGATCTTTGCGGTCTTTGCTTTATTATATTTTTTATAATAGCGTTGCGCATTTTGCGAGGGAGAAAGACGGGTATCCATCTCCACTTCCACCTGACCAAACGTTCCGTCCTCACGGTAATCCTCATAATCTTCAAAGAGAACTTTTGATTCTCCGCGAGAGAGACGGTAAAGATTGGCGGTAATAAGATCGCCGTATTTTTTATAGACGCTTCCCTGCTCACACGCGAGAAGCTCTGCTCGTTGGAGCTCGAGCTTTCGGTGGATTCTCGCCTCGGCATTCGTCAAAAGCTTCAAAATATCCGAAGCTCGCTGACGGACGCGCACCTCGCGGTCGCGGGTCTCAAAATAGAGATCAAAGAGCTTTCCGACGCTCTCGAAGTGACGGCATTCCTTGTCTCCATACTGTAAAAGCGGTAAAAAGGAATACTCTACGGGTGTCTCGCCATCAAGCACAAGGGAGGGAGAAAACTCCTCGTTCCGAACTCGGTCATACACCGAGGAAAAGGCTTGCCAAAGCTCGTCACCGAAGCAATATCGAAGGGGTGTATCGGTGTGCCCCGTGGCAAGAAAAACGATCTCCCTCGCCACGACGGGAGCAACGCCAGAAAAGCTTGCCACAAGCCAACGGTCACACCCTCTCTCGGACGGTGCTTCGGAAAGAAGCGTCAAAAAACGTTCCTTTGTCACCGTTAGGGGATTCTCTTTCCCTTGGGCGGGCGGGAGCTCGTAAACCATTCCCGGGAGCAACTGTCGCATACTGTCCATCGAAAAATCGGTGGTGCGAAGCGCTGTGATGATCTTCTTGTCTCCGTCGGCAAAGATCAGATTTGAGTATTTTCCCATCAGCTCGGCAATGAGATATCTGCGGCATTCAAAGCCCATTTCGTCCCGCGTGTCAAAGCCGAGAAAAGCAACGCGGTCAAAGGATGCTTGCGAAACCTCGGTGAGCTTTGCTCCCTGCAAATATTTTCGCAAAAGCATACAGAACATCGGCGGATTTTGCGGATTCTCTTTCGAGATCTCGCTAAAGCCGATGCGCGGGTTTCCCGAGCCTGCGTTGATGAGAAGACGACGTCCGCCCTCAAAGCTTCGCATCTGCAAAACGATCTCGTCCCGTTCTGGCTGATAGACCTTTTCAATTCTTGCTCCGAGTGCCGCACGGCGGATCTCACTCAGCGTACAGGCTAACATTCCTGCGTCAAATGCCATAGTATCTCCTAAATAGTTAGTTTGGGATTGGAAATCCTACTTTTCTTTTGAAAAAGAAAAGTAGGCAAAAGAAAACTACACCAAATTTATCGTTACTCTCGCCAAGTCGTCTATACAGACTTCGGCTTTTTGAGGAACAAAACCGTTGGACTCTACGTCCCAACGGTTTTGGGTTGCGATTTTAAATTTTAAACATAATCCGATCAACGTCGTCGAGCGAGCCAAACGCAAAATCGGGCTGATCTGCGGGCAGAGCCGCGTCAACGTCTTCGGGCTGGGTCTCGCCCGAGAGCACGAGCACCGAGGTCACACCGAATTTTTTACCGAGCGCAATATCGGTATAAAGACGGTCGCCGAAAATGCACATTTCCTCGTTCTTAT
>JAFQPC010000073.1 GCA_017411935.1 Clostridia bacterium
CAAAAAATTATGCAGATCTTTGAGGTGCTTATGCTGGTGTGTTTTGGACTTTCGTGGCCGATCTCGGTCTACAAAAGTATTCGATCACGTTCGACGAAGGGGAAAAGCGTAGTCTTTATTGTTGCAATTATCATCGGATACGTTTCGGGAATCCTTGGCAAAATCGTTAATCATCAGCTGAGCTATGTAGTAGTGTTATATTGTTTGAACTTGATCGTTGTGTCGATCGATCTCGGACTGTATTTTTGGAATGCAAGATATGAAAAAAGCTTGAAAATAAAGAAAGGGGAGACACTATGAAGGAAAGCGTACGTAAACAGGCCAATGCAATGAAGGCGGTCAATGACATTTTGATGAAGGGAGAGATCGTGGTGTTTGGCTCCACATACATGTCGGGCTTTCCGCTTTACGAGTTGGTCAACAAAAGCATTTTTGAGTATGCCGTATACAATCGTAGTATCGAGGGGTTGACGGTGAGAGAAGCCTTGGAGATCGTCAAAGAGTGTGTTGTTGATATTGCTCCGAGCAAACTCTTTTTGTCACTGGGCGAGGAAGACGAGGGAAATCCTCTGGTGGCAGAGGAGTATGCCCGTCTCGTGGCAATGCTTCGTTCGCGCTTGCCCAAATGCAAGCTGTATTTGATTGGTCTGATAGACTCGGGAGCATATGCAAAGGAGCTCAACGATCATCTTCGCGCGCTTTGTGACGGCAGAAGCGTGCAATTTATTGAGCTTGTTGCCAAGCAAGCGTCCGAGGCGGCATTGTATCGCGCGAGATTTAAGCAGATGAGCTGCTTTTTTCGCGATCGACCGCTGACGTTGAATGAAGCCTTCGCCATCGCCGAGCTTTGAAAAAATTGAAAAAGAAAAAAGCCCATGGGCTTTTTTCTTTTTCATTCTTCATCTCGCCCGACGAGCTTCCGCCAAGAAAGTGGAAGGTGGAACGAATTTTGTAATGATGATGAGAAAAAGTAATAATTTTCAAATAAAATTTCAAAAAACTCTTTACAAATAATAAAATATATGCTATAATAACTACACATGTCGTTTGCTCGGTCTTCGGATTATGGCTACTTCGTAGCAAATCACCAACCGATCCCTGTGTAAACGATGAAATTTAAATGCCAAAATGGCAGAAAGGTGAAAAATCATGTTGAAAGACGAAAAGCAGGCAATTATTGAAACCTACGCGACGCACGAGGGTGACACGGGTTCGCCCGAGGTACAGATCGCAATTCTGACCTACAGAATTAACAATCTGACCGAGCACCTCAAGTCCAACCACAAGGACCACCACAGCCGCCGCGGACTTCTGAAGATGGTCGGTCACAGAAGAAACCTTCTGAACTACCTGCAGAAGACCGATATCGAGCGTTACCGCGCGATCATCGAAAAGCTGAACATCAGAAAGTAATCGCAATAGTTGTCGGAGTGAAGAGTGGAGAGAAGTCTCGACTCCTCACTCCCTACTCTTTATTTTAGGGAGTTTTCCCGATTTTAACCAATTTTCGATCAGTTTCTCACGACGGATTAGCAGTTAACCGTACGCCTGACGGGAGTCAGACGCGCCGTTAAGTGCTAAACCCCGTGAGATTCAATAAATTTTTTGGAGGTTTATTATGTCTCAAATCAGCACGCCCATGGAATTCAAAAATTACAAAGTATTCCGCTACACCTTTGCAGGCCGTCCCCTCGTGATCGAGTCGGGTAAAATGGCAGGTCTTGCCAACGGCTCGGTGCTCGTTCGTTACGGCGACACCGCGATCCTTTGCTGCGCTACCGCGTCGGCAAAGCCCAGAGACGGCATTGACTTTCTCCCTCTGTCGGTAGACTACGACGAGAGAATGTACGCCGCAGGAAAGATCCCCGGAGGCTACCTCAAGAGAGAGGGTAAGCCCTCGGAAAAGGCAGTCCTCACCTCTCGTGTGATCGACCGTCCCATTCGTCCTCTTTTCCCGAAGGACCTTCGCAACGACGTTGCTCTGACGCTCACCGTCATGTCGGTAGACCCCGACTGCTCGCCTGAGATCACGGCAATGATCGGCGCTTCGACCGCCCTCGCTATTTCGGATATTCCGTGGAACGGACCGATCGGCGGCGTATTTATGGGTCTGGTTGACGGCAAGCTCGTTGTGAACCCCACCGAAGCAGAGCAGAAGAAGAGTGATCTTCAGCTGACGGTTGCCGCTTCGATGAAGAAGGTCGTTATGATCGAGGCAGGTGCGAACGAGGTCGACGACGACACGATGTACGAGGCAATTATGATGGCACACGAGGAGATCAAGGATTTGCTCGGATTTATCAACGCAATTATCGACGAGATCGGTAAGCCCAAATTTGAGTACCCCTCTTGCGAGCTCGACCACGAGATGTTCGATAAGGTCTTTGCTTTCTGCGAGAAGGATATGATGGAAGCGCTCGACACCGACGACAAGAACGTTCGTGACGAGAAGGTCGTTCCGATCACCGATGCGATCGTTGCCGAGTTCGGCGAGGAGTATCCCGAGATCGGTTCGATGATGGACGAGCTCATCTACAAGATCCAGAAGAAGATCGTTCGTCGCTGGTTGCTTGTCGACAAGAAGCGTGTTGACGGAAGAAGAATGGACCAGATCCGTCCTCTCGGAAGCGAAGTCGGACTTCTCCCCCGCGCACACGGTTCGGGTCTCTTCACCAGAGGTCAGACGCAGGTCCTCACCGTAGCAACGCTCGGAATGCTTTCCGAGGCGCAGATGCTCGACGGTATCGACAGCGAAACCGAAAAGAGATATATGCACCACTACAATATGCCCGGCTTCTCCACGGGTGAAGCAAAGGCAACAAGAAGTCCCGGAAGACGTGAAATCGGACACGGCGCCCTTGCAGAGCGTTCGCTCGTTCCCGTACTTCCCTCTCCCGAGGAATTCCCCTA
>JAFQPC010000074.1 GCA_017411935.1 Clostridia bacterium
CTTTAACGGAACCGAGCGTCCCGGTGCGGTCTATCTTGCTTCGGTGCTCGCAACCCACGCGCAAAAGGGTCTGCCTGCGTTTGGCATTTACGGACATGAGGTACAGGACGCGGACGACAAGAGCATTCCCGCCGACGTGCGTGAAAAACTGCTTCGCTTCGGACGCGCTGCCGTTGCTGCCGCAACGATGCGCGGAAAGTCGTATCTTCAGATCGGTTCTGCCTGCATGGGTATTGGCGGTTCGATGATCAGCACCGACTTCATTGAGGATTATCTCGGAATGAGAGTTGAATCGGTCGATGAGGTCGAGATCATTCGTCGAATGACCGAGGAGATCTACGACAAGGAAGAATACGAGAAGGCGCTCGCTTGGGCGAAGAAATACTGTATTGAGGGCTTTGACAAGAACGATCCCTCGCTTCAGCGCTCGAGAGAAGCGAAGGATGCCGATTGGGAATTCGTTGTCAAGATGGCGGTCATTATCAAGGATCTGATGAATGGTAATGACAAGCTCCCCGCAGGCTGTGAGGAAGAAATGGTCGGTCACAACGCCATTGCCGCCGGTTTCCAAGGTCAGAGACAGTGGACCGACTTTTATCCGAACGGCGACTTTGCCGAGGCAATGCTCAACACCTCGTTTGACTGGAACGGAGCTCGCGAGCCCTACATTCTCGCGACCGAGAATGACGTGCTCAACGGCTTTGGTATGCTCTTTATGAAGTTACTTACGAATCGCGCGCAGATGTTTGCTGACGTTCGCACCTATTGGAGCGGTGACGCTGTGAAGCGTTGCACGGGCTATGCTCTCGAAGGAAAAGCGGCAGAGTCGGACGGTATCATTCACCTGATCAACTCGGGTGCTTGCTGTCTTGACGCGAATGCCGAAGCCAAGGACGAGACGGGCGCGCCAGTGATGAAGCCGTGGTACGAGGTAAGCGACGCTGACCGTGAAGCGATCATGGCAAATACGACTTGGAACTACGCCGATCTCGGATATTTCCGCGGCGGTGGATATTCCTCTCGCTTTGTAACAAAGGGTGAGATGCCTGTCACGATGATCCGTCTCAATCTCATTAAGGGTCTTGGTCCTGCGCTTCAGATCGTTGAAGGTTGGACGGTTGCGCTTCCTGACGAAGTGACCGATACGCTCTGGAAGAGAACCGACTACACCTGGCCTTGCACGTGGTTTGCTCCGCGTTGCGACGGCAAGGAGGGAAGTCCGTTCCGTACGGCATACGAAGTGATGAACGCGTGGGGTGCTAACCACGGTGCGATCAGCTACGGTCATATCGGTGCCGACCTGATCTCGCTCTGCTCGATGCTCCGTATTCCCGTGAGCATGCACAATATTCCCGAAAAGGATATCTTCCGTCCCGCCGTATGGAACGCGTTCGGTATGGATAAGGAAGGTCAGGACTACCGCGCTTGCGCGAACTTCGGTCCGCTGTATAAGAAAAACTAAAGGAGAGTTTTATGAGCTCTTATGTACGAAAGAAGACCCCCGGGGATACCGAATGGTTTGTACATGACCGCTTTGGAATGTTTATTCATTTCGGTACTTATTCGCTGTCTGCGCGCCACGAATGGTGTAAGACCAAGGAGTTTATTCCCGAGGAGACCTATCAGAGATATTTTGACCATTTCAATCCCGACCTTTACGATGCTCGCGAGTGGGCAAGAAAAGCAAAGGCGGCGGGTATGAAATACGCGGTGCTGACGACCAAGCATCACGAGGGATTTTGTCTGTTTGATACCAAATATACCGATTATAACGTAATGAACACGCCCTACGGTAAAGACATCGTCCGCGAGTTTGTCGATGCCTTCCGCGCCGAGGGCTTGAAGGTCGGATTTTATTATTCGGTGATCGACTGGCATCATCCCGAATTTCCCATCGACCAGCTTCACCCTCGCCGTAACGATCCCGATGCCGAGGAGCAGGATCGCGGTAGAGATATGAAAAAATATGCCGAATATATGAGAAATCAGCTTGCCGAGCTTTTGACGAACTATGGCAAGATCGATATTCTTTGGTTCGACTATTCCTACCCCGCAAAGCCCGACAACCCCGCGTGGATGCAGTTTGGCGGTGGAAAGCTGAAAGAGCAGTGGGAGTCCGAGAAGCTGATTGAGGTGGCTCGCCGTCTGATGCCCGACATCATTATCAACGACCGTATCGATATTCCGCAGGACCTCTCCACGCCTGAGCAGCGTCAGGCAGGCACGTGGCCTCGCGATAAGGAGACGGGCGAATATCTGACGTGGGAGACCTGCCACACGTTTTCCAACACGTGGGGATACGCGCGAGATGAGCATTCGTGGAAGACCCCGAAGATGCTCATTGATCTTCTGACGAGAAGCGTAGCGCTTGGCGGTAACCTCATTATGAACGTAGGACCTACGGGCAGAGGAAATTTTGATGCGCGCGCCGACCGTGCCCTCGAGGTCTATGCCGATTGGATGCGCCTCAACGCTCGCTCGATCTACGGCTGTACGATGGCAGAGCCGGAGTTTGTCGCACCCGCAGGAACGGTACTGACGCAGAGCGTGGACGGCAAGAGGCTCTATATCCATCTGCAGGATTGTCAATTCAAGGGATTCCATTTCCCGACGCTTGCGGGAAAGTTCACCTATATGCAGCTCTTGAACGATGCCAGCGAGGTAATCTATCAGGAGAATTTGAAAGCATACGATGCGGCAGGAAATCTGGAGGACGGATCGCTCTTTATCCGTACGCCCGCGACGGCGAACGAACTGATTGCTCCCGTGATTGAGGTTTTCTTGAAGTAAAAAATATGACAAAAATAACAAAGCCTCTCCTTTCGGGAGAGGCTTTGTTTCTTAAAAATTCTTTTGCAAAAAATCTTTGATGATCGCCAGATCTTCTTCAGCATTTTTGCCCTCGGCAGAGATCTTGACGACGTCGCCGCAACGAACGCCGAGCCCCATCACAGCGAGAAGCTTTTTGAGGCTTGCGCTCTTGCCTCGGCATTCGATCGTGATCTCCGAGGAAAGGGCTTGCGCTTGTCGGACAAGCAATCCCGCAGGGCGGGCGTGAAGTCCGTTTTCGTCTCGGATCGTATATTCAAAGGAACTCATATTTTTTCTCCTTTCGTTTTGCTAAGATCGGTATTGCGGATCTTATCCCGTAGGGGAAGAATATAGGTGGGCGAGACCGACAGCTCGTCGATCCCCATCCGCAAAAAGCGTTCGGTCAGCGAGAGATCCGAGGCGAGCTCTCCGCAAATGCCGATCCATTTTCCGTGGCGATGCGCGCTCTCTGTCGCAAATTCGATCAGACGAAAGACGGCTTCGTGGTGGGGATCGAAAAAGTGCGAAAGGCTTCGGTTCTGTCGGTCAAGCGCTAAGGTGTACTGTGTCAGATCGTTCGTGCCGACGCTGAAAAAATCAACAAGCGGGGCGAGGCGGTCGCTGATGATGGCGGCGGCAGGCGTTTCGATCATAATGCCAAACTCGATCTCTTCGGAGAAGGGAAGTTTTTCTTTTTTGAGTTCTTTTTTGACTTCTGCCACCTGAGAGAGGATATTTTCGACCTCGGTGACCGAGGTGATCATCGGAAACATTACCGCGAGATTTTCAAAGACCGAGGCGCGGAGCAGGGCGCGAAGCTGAGGACGGAAGATCTCGGGGCGGGAGAGACAAATGCGGATCGCTCGCATTCCCATCGCGGGATTTTCTTCGCCGTCCAGCCCGAAATAGCCGACCTGCTTGTCGGCACCGATGTCAAGCGTCCGAATGACGACTTTTTTGCCGCCCATACTTTGCAGGACCGTCTTGTAGACCTGAAACTGCTCTTCCTCGGTCGGAAAATCCTCTCGGTCGAGGTAGAGAAATTCACTGCGAAAAAGTCCGATACCGCCCGCATCGTGGAGAAGTGCCGCACCGACCTCGCGAAGTCCTTGAATGTTGGCAAAGACTTCGATCTTTTTACCGTCGAGGGTGACGTTGTCCATTCCCTTGTATTTTTCAAGCAACGCCTTGGCTTTGCGGTCTTCTTCCTGCTTTTTTTGCATTCTTGCAAGGGTCTCTTTGTCGGGGGAGAGATAGATCTTTCCCGTAAAGCCGTCGACGATCGCTTCGGAGCCGTCCTCGGCATCGAGCAATTCCTCACCCACGTCAACCACGGCGGGAATTCCCATCGTTCGGGCAAGGATCGCGGTGTGGGAATTGACCGAACCCTCAGCGGTAATGAACGCCGAGACGCTCTCTCGGTCAAGCTGTACCGTCTCGCTCGGAGCAAGGTCGTCGGCACAGACGATCCTCGGTTCGCTCCACGTTTGCGCGGATTCCTCACGTTTGCCCGAAAGGGTTTCGATCAGACGGTGCGAGATGTCGCGAACGTCGGCGGCACGCGCCTGCATATAAGGGTCGTCCATCGAGGAAAAGACCATTGAGAAATTTTCCGCCGCGGTAGCAACGGCATATTCCGCGCCGACGCGTTCGGCACGAATGGTATGGACGATCGAATCGACGTAATCGTCGTCCTCGAGCATCATTTTGTGGATCTCAAAGATCTGCGCGCCACTCTCGTCAATATTTCGGAGTGCCTTCCCGTGGAGCTCGTCGAGCTCCGAAAGAGCGCGCTCTCTTGCAATCTCAAAGCGCGCAAGCTCGGCACTGATATCCGAGACGGTGCGTCGGCGCACACTCACGCCGCGCCGTCGAAGAAAGGAAAGACGTCCGATGGCAATGCCGCCGTACACGCCTTTTCCATGTAATGTGATCATACGATTTCCTCACTTTTTGCTTGGTTTCTCTTTTAGTATGAGTCGCTTCGTGGGAAATTAACGGTTTTTTTTGAAAAAATTAATTTTTTGCTTGACATTGACGTCGCGTCAAGTTTATCTTTTGAGCTTTCTTCCTGTGAAGTTTTTTGTTCGGTGGGAGAAGAAGAAAGGGAAGAAGCAGTAAGCAAATATTTTTTAAAATTGGTAGGGGTCGGCGCCCTCGACGACCCGAGAACGAATTGCAATTGGTTACAAACGGGGCAACACGGGTCGTCGAGGGCGCCGACCCCTACCAAGCTTTGTTTGAATTTTAATAAAAACAGCGTAGCCGTGATATTCACGGCTACGCTGTTTTTATAGGTTTTAAATATCCGCGTCCTTCATATATTCACTACCGTGCAGGGCAATAAATTCTTTACGGGCGGGGAGATTGTTGCCAAGGAGGGTATCGAAGATTTCCTCGGTCTTCGCTGCATCGGTCGGGGTGACGGCGACGAGACGGCGTGTGGCGGGGTGCATTGTCGTGCGCGACATCATTTCGGGCTCGTTCTCGCCAAGTCCCTTCGAGCGTTGCAGGGTATATTTCTGATTGCCGAGCTTTTGCAAAATTTCCGCTTTTTCAAACTCGTCGTAGGCAAAGTAGATCTGATCCTTCGTTGTGATCTCAAAAAGCGGGGTCTCCGCGATATAGATCTTGCCTTCCTTGATGAGGGTCGGAAGCAGACGGTAAAAGAGCGTGAGCAGCAGGGTACGGATCTGGAAGCCGTCCTCGTCGGCATCGGTACAGATGATGATCTTCGACCAGCGCAGTGCCGCGAGGTCGAAGGTCGCGACGTCGCCCTTGACCTTTCGTCCCGTGATCTCCACGCCGCATCCGATGACGCGGAGCAGGTCGGTAATGATCTCATTCTTGAAGATCTGCTCATAAGTGCTCTTCATACAGTTGAGCGTTTTTCCTCGGACGGGAATGATCGCCTGAAATTCCGAGTTTCTTGCCAGCTTACAAGAGGTCAGTGCCGAGTCTCCCTCTACGATATAAAGCTCGCGGACGGTAGGATCCTTCGAACGGCAGTTGACGAATTTTTCGACACGGCTCGCAATATCCATCGTGGTATTGAGCTTCTTCTTAATGTCAAGACGCTCCTTTTCGGCGCTCTCGCGGCTTCTTTTGTTGATGAGAACCTGGTTGGCGAAGATCTCAGCGGCGGTGGGATTTTCCACAAAGTAGATTTCGAGATTTTCCTTGAGGAAGCTCGTCATCGCTTCATAGATAAATGCGTTGTTGATCGCCTTTTTCGTCTGGTTCTCGTACGAGGTCATCGTGGACGCACTGTTGATGACGAGAAGCAGGGAATCGGCGACGTCTGCGAAGGTGATCTTCGAATCGGTTTTATTGTATTTGTTTTGTGCTCGGAGATATTTATCGAGCGCATAGACGAAAGCGACCTTGACTGCCTTGTCGGGCGAGCCCCCGTATTCAAGAAAGCTTGAGTTGTGGTAGTATTCGGTGGCGTTGACGATGTTCGACACGCAGAACGAAAAATCGGCTTTGAGCTTGTAATCGGGCTTGTCGGCGCGGTCGCGTCCCTGTGTTTCGAGATGCCAGAGCACGGGGGCTGTCATTGCCGTGTCGCCCGCAAGCTCCGAGATATAGTCGGAAATTCCGTTTTCATAGAGAAATTTCTGTTCTTCAAATTTGCCGTCGTTTCCTTGCAGACGGAGCGTAAAGCAGATGCCTGCGTTGACGACCGACTGGCGGCGCATCGTATCAATGAAAAAGCTGTGCGGAATTTGAATGTCGGTAAAGACCTCAAGGTCGGGACGCCAACGAATGACCGTACCCGTTCTTCGCTCACCTCTCTCGAGAGGACGGACGGTCAGCTCGGTCACGGGTTCGCCCTTTTTGAAGCTGATGCGCGACTCGTTCGTACCGTCGTAGGAGAAAACGTCCATATATTCCGCGCTGTACTGCGTGGCGCACGCGCCGAGACCGTTCAGACCGAGCGAGAACTCGTACGCCGACTCGCCGCTGTTGTTATCGTATTTGCCGCCCGCATAGAGCTCGCAGTAAATGAGATCCCAGTTCCAGCGTCCTTCGGCTTCGTTCCAACCAAGCGGAACGCCTCGTCCGTGGTCGTCCACGCAGATCGAATGATCGGCGTAGGCAGTGACGATGATCTCGTTGCCGTGTCCTTCTTTTGCCTCGTCGACCGAGTTCGAGAGGATCTCGAAGAAGGAATGCTCACAGCCCTCGAGTCCGTCCGAGCCGAAAATGACGCTTGGGCGTTTTCTGACACGGTCAGCGCCCTTGAGCGCCTTAATGCTTTGATCGTTATATTGCTTGGAAGCTTCTTTCTTTGCTGCCATAATTCACCTTTTCATTTTTTATTGTACTTCTTTGGGCTTGCAGACGTCTTCCCACGAGAGCGCGCCCGAAGCGCGTTCGAGCTCGTCACACGAGAGTGCGACGGTGCTGTTGGAAGAACCTGCGGCGGGGTAGACGGTATCGAACCGACGGAGCGAGACGTCGAGATAGACGGGCACTCCCTCGGGGAGCGCAAAGGGGCAAACACCGCCGACGGCGTGACCTGTCATCGAGAGTGCTTCGTCTGCCGAGAGCATATGCGGACGGTAACCGAACCGAGCCTTGAATTTTGCGTTGTCGATCTTCTGGTCTCCCGCGCAAACGACGATCACGCAACCGTCGGGTTTTCCGTGCAGGGAGATCGTTTTGGCAATTCTTGCGCCCTCGGTACCAAGCGCGATGGCGGCAAGCTCAACGGTCGCGCTCGAAACCTCAAATTCCTGAATCCTGTCGGCAAAACCGAGCGGTTCAAGATAGGCTCTTACGTTTTCAATAGACATTTTTTTATTCCTTAACAATAATGATTATGATTATTATTTCTATTATAACAAATTTTTTCGGTTTTGAAAAGGGATTTTTTGGCTTTTTTGAGAAAATTTGATTTTTTTATAAATCTGTTGACAAAAAATAGACAATATGCTATAATAATTAAGATCCCTGCGACTGACGGAGCATAGAGCACTATGGTGGAACAGGGAGACGTATGCCGACCGTCTGGGCGTCCCTGTTTTTTTTGCAGGGGACGTCTTTTTGTTTTTTTGAAATACATATAAAAGGAGATAGATCATATGAGTTGTTGGAGAGGATTTAAAGAGGGAAATTGGAATCGCGAGATCGACGTGCGTGACTTTATTTTGCGCAACTACACGCCCTACGAGGGAGATGCTTCGTTCTTGCGCGGTACGACCAAGCGTACCGATTCGGTGAAGGCAAGAGTGGACGAGCTTTTGATTGAGGAAAATAAAAAGGGCGGCGTGCTTGATATTGATACCGAGCGCGTATCTTCGATCTTGACGTATCAGCCCGGATATATTAAAAAAGGCGAGGATATCATTCTCGGACTTCAGACCGACGAGCCCTTGAAGCGTGCCGTCAACCCCTTTGCGGGCTACCGCAACGCTGTGCAGGCGTGCCGTGCGTACGGTTATGAGATCGGCGAGAATATCAAAAATGAGTTCCGTTACCGCACGACGCACAACACGGGTGTTTTCCGTGCCTACACCGATACGATGAAGAAAGCAAGACACGCGGGTGTTCTGACCGGTCTTCCCGACGCTTATGCGCGCGGAAGAATCATCGGTGACTACCGCCGTATCGCGCTGTACGGTATGAACTATCTGATTCGTGAGCGTGAGGCAGACAAGCGCCGCATCGGCGAGCGCGAGATGTCGAACGAGACGATCCAGCTTCTCGAGGACTGCGAGCGTCAGCTTGAATTTATGCGTCAGCTCGTGACGATGGCGGCAGAGTACGGCTGTGACATTTCGCGTCCTGCTGACAATGCGTACGAGGCAGTGCAGTGGCTGTATTTCGGTTATCTCGGTGCTGTCAAGGAGCAGAACGGCGCGGCAAACAGTATCGGACGTATTTCTTCGTTCCTGGATATTTACATTGAGCGTGACCTTGCTGACGAATCTCTTGATGAGATCGGTGCGCAGGAGCTCATTGACGACCTTGTTTTGAAGATGCGTTTGGTTCGCCATCTGCGTACGCCCGAATACAACGACCTCTTTGCGGGCGACCCCGTTTGGGTTACCTGCTCGCTCGCCGGTATGGCAGAGGACGGACGTACGATGGTGACGAAGACCTGCTACCGTTTCTTGCAGACTCTCTACAACCTCGGTCCGAGTGCCGAGCCCAACATTACCGTGCTCTGGTCGACGAGACTTCCCGAGCCCTTCAAGGCATTCTGTGCCAAGGTCTCGATCGACACCGACTCGATCCAGTATGAGAACGACGACGTGATGCGCAAGGACTTTGGTGACGACTACGCGATCGCTTGCTGTGTTTCGGCAATGAAGGTCGGAAAGCAGATGCAGTTCTTTGGCGCAAGATGTAACCTTGCTAAGGTTCTTCTGATGGCGCTCAACGGCGGACGTGACGAGCTCTACGGAGAGCAGATCGCACCCGAGGGAAAGTCGTTTGAGGCAGGCAAGCCCCTCGTTTACGAGGAAGTGCTCGAAGCATTCAAGGTTTATGCCGCTTGGATGGCAAGGCTGTACGTCAATACGATGAACGTCATTCACTTTATGCACGACCGCTATGCGTACGAGCGTCTGATGATGTCGCTCCACGACGTAGAGCCCGAACGTCTGATGGCATTCGGTATCAGCGGATTCAGTGTTCTTGCCGATAGCCTTAGCGCGATCAAGTACGCAAAGGTCACGCCCATCAAGGACGAAAACGGTTTGATCGTAGACTTTGTGACCGAGGGTGAATTCCCCAAGTACGGTAACGACGACGACCGCGTGGATGAGATCGCACAGTGGATCGCTGAATATTTCTATGAGGAGCTCTGCAAGACTCCCGCATACCGCGGAGCAAAGCATACGCTCTCGATCCTGACGATCACCTCGAACGTTGTATACGGTAAGAAGACGGGTGCAACGCCCGACGGACGTAAGAAGGGTGAGCCTTTTGCGCCCGGTGCGAACCCGATGCACGGCAGAGACGCTGAGGGAGCACTTGCTTCTCTGAACTCGGTAGCAAAGGTTTGCTACGATTGCTGTCAGGACGGTATTTCGAACACCTTCTCGATCACGCCCGCCGCGCTTGGACGCGACGATGCTGACCGTGTCAAGAAGCTCGTTTCGGTGCTCGACGGATATTTTGCGCAGAATGCGCACCACCTCAACGTCAACGTGCTCAACCGTCAGAAGCTGATCGATGCGATGAACGATCCGACACTCTATCCCTCGCTGACCATCCGTGTCAGTGGTTATGCTGTCAACTTCAACAAGCTGACCAAGGATAAGCAGCTCGAGGTCATCGCCAGAACCTTCCACGAAAAGGTATAAAGAGAGAAGATGAAGGGATACGTACATTCCTTTGAAAGTCTTGCCGCCGTTGACGGCGACGGACTTCGCTACGGTGTCTTTCTTGCGGGTTGCCCGCTTCGCTGTGTTTACTGTCACAATCCCGACACGTGGACCGTGGGGGCAGGGCAGTCGTTTGAAGCATCCGAGCTTGTCAAAAAGATCGCGCGCTACCGCTCCTATTTTGGGGAGCGGGGCGGCGTGACCTTTTCGGGTGGCGAGCCGCTTTTGCAAGCTGAATGGCTGTGCGAGGTGGCGGAGCTTCTTCGGAATGAGGGCATCGGCTACGTGCTTGACACCTCGGGCGGCGTGCCGTTGACCGAGGCGGTCAGGACGCTTCTTGCGGGAGCGCAGGGCATTTTGCTTGATTTGAAATTTCCCGACGAGGAGAGCTATCGACGCTATACGGGCAGAGGAATTTCCGAGACCCTTGCGATGCTTGACTATCTCGAGAGCATCGGAAAGGAAACGAGGATCCGTATTGTCGTTGTTCCCGGAATCAACGATTCGGAAGATGCGCTGGAGAGGTATCTCGTGCATCTTCGCGGAAAGAATTGCGTGAGCGAGGTCGAGCTTCTCGGCTTCCACACGATGGGCTTTCACAAGTACGAGGCGCTCGGCATCGAAAACCGACTGTCGGGTACAGCGGCACTCGATCCCGCCAAAAAGGATCGTTTGCAAGCCTTTGTGAATGCGCAACTGAACAAATAAAAAAGAGCAACCATTCGGTTGCTCTTTTTGCTTTTTTTAGTTAAATTCGACCGGTAACGTCGATAAAGCTATCGGCATTTTCGGGAGCTTCAATGGAGACGTTGCCGACGTTTGAAATATAAGAGGTGGAAACTGCGTGGCATTGGATCGTTAAGCTTCCTTCCTTTACGACATAGTCAAATTCGGTCACGATCTCGCCAAGGTTTCCGTCTTTGTCAAAATATACTTTATAGGAAACGTCGTCTACGCCCTGAAGCTGATCTCCAAGTGCGGTGCTTTGCATATATTCGCAATATTCCTCGCCGCTGACGATGAACTCAAGATAATAATTCTCGCCGTCTTCCATAAAGCGGATATCCTTATACCAGCTCTCGGGAATATTCATCAGGGCACTATCGCTACCGGCACCCTCGGGCATAAATTTTTCCTGCATTTCTTCCCAGGTGATGTTTGCTTTTGCACTCGTTCCTTTGCTGATCGTATACAGCCATTCATCGACGTACCATGTCTCCATATTTGCAGACGAATCCATATCGTTGGTCATCTTTACGTAAGACTCGTTTCCGTCCATCTTTGTGATAACGATTTGGTTGATATCCTGTGATTGACCCTGTGCGGACATCGTGATGAGCTGTGTGGTGGTCATTTGATAGTTCGTATAGGAAGCGAGGGTAGCAAGCGCTTCATTATAAAGCTCTTTGGGGGTCTTTCCGTTGAGCGTTTCGAGACCTTTGGGGGGATCGTCTTTCTTTTCGGAATCGTCTTTTTGTTCGGTGGGAGCGGGGTCGTCACTTGTATCGTCACAAGAGCTCAAAATCAGCATGGAGCCGATCAAAAGCATACATAAGAACAGGGCGATGATTTTTTTCATTGTAGTTCCTCCATTACTATAAATATTATAAATTGTAACCGTTTGAACGCGGTTGCGTTACTGTTTTATTGTACCACATTCCGTGGAATAAGTCAACGAAAAAAATGACGATTCGTTATTTTTTTCCTGTTTCGTCGGTCATCAAAACCGCGGTGACGTCTTCGGTGCGGC
>JAFQPC010000075.1 GCA_017411935.1 Clostridia bacterium
ACATTTACATAGGCATCGACCGAGGCACTGATCTCGGTGGTCGGTTCTTCACTTTCGTCATCATCCAACACCTTGATTTCTTGTTTTACGACCGCATCGGTGACAGAAAGTCCGTATTCACCCAAAAACGACATCAGATGGACGAACGACAATTGATCCTGTCCCGTAACGACTGTCAAAAGTCCCCCATCCTCGACGTAAGTACGAAGCGCATCGATCTCTCGCGTGGAATAATCTTCCTTTGGTGCGAAAAGGAGTACCGATGCCGCATCGGCGGGGACCGTCTCGCTTACAGTGAGATCAAGCGGCTGATATCCGCCGCCAAAGGTGATCGCAATCTGCGCAAACAGCGTTGTCGAAAGATCGGTCTCCCCGTGACCCGTCAGAATATAATGTGTGGGAATGATCTCGGCGCTGACGTATTCGATCATCGAAATCAGTCCCGCCTCGCCCTTGAAATACAAATACGATTCACTCAATAGCAGATTGTAATAATCGGCATACTGCTCACTTTGAGAAAAGAGCTGCGCATAATAAACGTATTGCGACGTGGACATTTGCGTGAGTCCCATCGAATTCAGCGTTTCGTTATCGGTTTGGTAGTAAAAAAGATCGGAATACTTCAGAACCGCTTCTCTCTTTTCTCCTACGAGAACCAGCGTATATGCCGCAACGTTCTCAGCAGACATTTCTACACGTCCCAAGAGCTCACCGCAGTTCTCCGCATCTTCCTTCTTCAGGGTCAGATTGCGGTTGTATTGACAAAAGCGTTCAAGATAATATTCTAACGAAGCTTCGCTTCCATCCGCATTCAAAAGATAGATCGTGATCGGCTCGTCAATCGAAGCCAAATATTTCTTTGTTTCCTCTGAAAGAGTATACAGCTTATGCTCGCTTGCGTCGAGCCACGTCGCTTTCGCGGGGATCAGCAATAATGCAACGTTGAAAAGGATCGTCAGAAGCACCGCAAGACAAATGAAAAAAATCTTTTTGTTTCGATTCATTCTCCTCACCTCATTCCTTCCAAAGTCTCGGAGATGCGAAAACCGTCAAAAGCAAAAACAGAACACCGACCGACAGATAAAGTCCGACGGCACGAAGATCGGTAATGCCATAGATCCATGGAGCATACACCCCAAAGAGAGAAATTCTTGCCACAATCTCGGAAAGCGCCGTGGGGAGATAGACCGAAATATAGGTCAACGCAATCAGTACTCCCGTCAAACCGTAGCTCACCGAAAGTGCCACCCAATGCTTTCTGAAGCAAAGCGCAAACAAAAAATTGATCGAAAGCATAGCAAAACCGAAAAGGAAAAAGCCAAAGATCGCCATATAGGCAGACGCATAATGGACCGTTCCCCAAAGTCCGAGAAAGATCGGAAGAAGCAAGAGCAACAGCGACATTCCGCAAAGCATAGCAAAAAGCGAAAGGTATTTTCCCAAAACAATATCCCGATCAGACAGCGGCAGAGCGCGAACAAAGCGTGCCACTCCCCTCTTTCGTTCTTCGCGGAATGAAAACGACGTCAGAAGCGGAAGCAAGAGAGAAAAAACGATCATCAAACGAAACATCAAGTATTCTACGTTAGAATATTCATAAGTACCGTGAAAGATCAAGACGAGCAATCCGAGCGCCGCAAAAAACACCGTCAGAACACCGTAAAAGAGCCACGAATGAAGGAACGCCTTGCATTCTCTGTGAAATACCGAAATCATTTTTTCGCCTCCTTTTTCGACTGTTCCGATAGCAACGATTTTTTTGCCAGCTCATTTTTCTTTGTGAGAGCAACGAGAGAAGCGTAAAGCTCGTCAAGCGAGACCTTCTCCTCCGAACGGGAGAGATTTTCCTCAAGCTCCGCAAAACTTCCCTTTGCCAAAAGCTCTCCTCCCGAAAGGATCACCACATCCTCGCAAAATTCTCGCATCATCGAAAGAGACTCTCCCGCAAGGACGACCGTTTTGAGTTTTCCGAGCATACGGATAAGCTCTGCGATCTCACGCCGATCGGCGGCATTCGCACTGGCGGGAATCGGCTCGTCGATCAATAATATACTCGGATTTCCAAGCAGTGCCGCGGCAAGACTACCCCTCTTTTGATCGACCTTAGACAACCGATCAAACAAGCGGTTTTCTTTCTCAGAAAGACCTACAAGATCGAGCGCTTCTTCTATCTGGCGTAAGCGAAGCTCGGACGTACATCCGCGCGCCTCTCCCACAAAATCCAAAATTTCATAGACAGTCATATCGCGATAAATTTCGGGGGTTTTGGGAACGTAGCCGATCTTTCTTTTCCAATGTTTTGCGTTTTTTGCTTCGCCAAAGGAAAAAATCACATCGCCCAAACGCATCGTCAACGAACCGCTCACGCCCACAATCGAACCCGCAAGAATTGCCAAAAGAGTCGAAGCTTCGACACCTCCGGGAGAAAGAATCCCGTGAATTCCTCCCTTTTCGATAGAAAAGGAGAGATTTTTCAAAGAAGCGCCCAGCCGTCCGCAATACGACAGCTCGCTCACACAGATCATTTCTTCCACAACAAATCCTCCGAAACACAAAAATATTCATTTTATTATATCATAAAACTGTGACCATACCTTGAATTTTTTTTGACTGATCTATGATATTTTTTGCCAAAGAGAAAAAAACAAAAAGAAAACAAAATATTTTTTATTTTTTTCAAAAAAAGTGTTGACAAGCCATTTTTTGTATGGTATAATATTCAAGCGTTCGGCAAAAAATACCGAACGAAGCAATACAATGGCGGGATAGCTCAGTTGGCTAGAGCAACCGGTTCATACCCGGTAGGTCATGGGTTCAAGTCCAATTCCCGCTACCAGGCCCGTTGGTCAAGCGGCTAAGACACCGCCCTTTCACGGCGGTAACGGGAGTTCGAT
>JAFQPC010000076.1 GCA_017411935.1 Clostridia bacterium
GCAAAGAAGCTTCTGCTTCTTCAGGTCGACCTCGGCTATGAAAAGAGACAGGTCGTTTCGGGCATTGCTAAGTTCTACGAGCCCGAGCAGCTCATCGGAAAAAAGCTGATCCTCGTAGCAAACCTCAAGCCCGCCAAGCTCTGCGGCATTGAATCGCAGGGAATGATCCTCGCCAGCGGCGAGGAAGAGGTTCGCGTGGTCTTCCTCGCAGAGGATACCCCTCTGGGAGAACGCGTACGCTAAACAGTGATCGAGAGGGCGGTCTCAGAAAAAGAGACCGCCTTTTTAAAAAAAGGAGAAACTATGAAAATTGCAGTGATCGGTTGCGGACGTTGGGGTTCGCTGATTACCTGGTATCTCGACCGCCTCGGACACGACCTGACGCTCTACGGAAGAGAAAGCTCGGCGCATATGGCGCGCTTTCTTCGTGAGCGTAAAAACGATCTTCTGAGCCTTCCCGAAAGCGTTGCCCTGACGACGAAGCTTTCGGACGTTGCGAATGCCGAGGTCATCGTGATCTCGATCGCATCACAGGGCTTGCGAGGACTTTGGCAGGAGCTTCGGACGCTCGAGCTGAAGAATAAGATCTTTGTGCTTTGTATGAAAGGCATTGAGATCGAGACGGGAAAGCGACTTTCGGAGATCTCGGAAGAATATGCCGATCCGTCCTCACAGATCGCCGTATGGCTCGGTCCTGGTCACGTGCAGGAATTTTATGCGGGGATACCGAACTGTATGGTGATCGACAGTAAGAGCGAAGAAGTCAAAAAGACGCTCGTCGATGCTTTTTCGGGTGAGCTGATCCGTTTTTATTACGGAATGGATCTCGTCGGAAACGAAGTCGGCGCGGCGGCGAAAAATGTCATTGGTATTGCCGCGGGAATGCTCGACGGAATGAAGCTCTCGACGCTCAAAGGGGCGCTGATGTCAAGAGGTACGCGCGAGATCGCGCGTCTTATCGACGCGATGGGCGGCAACGAGCTTTCGGCATACGGACTTTGCCATCTCGGCGACTACGAGGCGACCGTCTTTTCGCCGTACAGCCATAACCGACTTTTTGGCGAACGCTTTATTACGGGTGAGCCGTGTGATTTTCTCGCCGAGGGATATTATACCGTCAAGGCACTCGTCGGACTGTCGGAGCGCTACGGTGTGGAGCTTCCGATCTGTCAGACGATCTACAACGTCCTCTATGAGGGGGCAGACCGCGACGAAGCGCTCGGCGCACTGTTCCACCGAAGTCTGAAGCAGGAATTTTAACGATGATAGATCAAGAACTTGACTGCCGTGGGTTATTCGATTCTCACGCACATTATTTTGATAAAAAATTTGAAGCCGAGGGGGGCGCGGACGTCTTTCTTCGCGACGAAGTCTTTGGCAAGGGCGTTGCCGCTGTCGTTAACGTGGCGACCAACCCCGAAAACGCGAAGCTCTGTCTGACGCAAGCCAAAAAATATCCCGCCATGTACGTCGCGCTCGGCATTCACCCCGAGGATGCACAGCACCTGACGGTGAGCGTGGACGAAGCGCTCGCCGAGCTTTGCGCGCTGATGGATACGCGCGAAAAGCGCAAAGAGGGGAAGATCGTCGCGCTCGGAGAGATCGGACTCGACTACTATTGGCAGCCCTACGACAAGGAGCTGCAAGCCGAGCTTTTTGAAAAACAGCTTTCTCTCGCAGAGGAATGGGATCTGCCCGTCCTCATTCACGACCGCGAGGCGCACGGAGACTCGTTCGAGACGGTGCTTCGCCATCCGAACGTCCGCGGCGTGTTTCATAGCTTCAGCGGTAGTGCCGAGATGGCAAAAGAGCTCGTTCGACGCGGCTGGTATGTTTCTTTCTCGGGGGTCCTGACCTTCAAGAACGCGCGAAAAGTTCGCGAGGTTGCCGCCGTGGTTCCCAATGACCGTATTCTCATCGAAACCGACGCGCCCTATCTTTCGCCTGAGCCGTTCCGCGGCAAGATCAACCATTCGGGCAGAATGGCGCAGACGGCATCGGCACTTGCCGAGATTCTCGGTCTTTCCTATGCCGAAACGGTAGCGCTGACGGCAGAAAATGCAAAACGTCTTTTTGATTTGACATAAGGAAGCTTCAAAATAAAGCCTTTTTTGAGAAAAAAGGCTTTATTTTTGTTTAATTTGCACAAAAAACGAACTGAGATTTCTCTATCTCTACCTCGAAAAACACAAAAAAACTCTTGAAATTCGAAAAAAAGTATTGTATAATGATAATAATCGGTGTGTAAAATTCCCACGGATGGAAAATATTCCCGAAACTACTAACAAAGACCTTTCTGCCGAGGGCAGAGGGAAGGAGGAAAAGCCAATGGCTGCTATTGAAACCAAAAGAATCAGAAACGTTGCATTGCTCGGACACGGAGGATGCGGAAAGACCTCGCTCGCCGAGGCTATGATATATTTGACGGGTGGAAGTGACCGTCTTGGAAAGGTTGCGGACGGAAACACCGTGTCGGACTACGACGCAGAAGAGATCAAGAGAGGATTTTCTCTCTCGACTTCCATTATGAATATGATGTGGAAGGACGTCAAGATCAATCTGCTTGACACTCCCGGTTATCTCGATTTCGTCGGAGAGGCTTCGCAGGCGCTTCGCGTTGCCGACGCTGCCATCATCGTTGTTGACGGTAAGGCAGGCATCGAGGTCGGAACCGAGCTTGCATGGGGATATGCTGAAAAGGCAGGTCTGCCCAGAGCATTCTTTATCAATAAGTTTGACGATAACGACGCTCGTTTCGGAAGAGTTCTCGACTCTCTGCACGAAACCTTCGGAAAGCATGTCTGTCCCCTGACTATTCCGATGGTCAAGGACGGTGAAGTGAAGGGTTGTATCGACCTGATCGACGAAATTGCGCACGTCTTTGACGCGAACGGCCGTCACAGCGTTGAGATCATTCCTGAGGAATCGAAGGAAGCTGTTGTGAAGTATCGCGATATGCTGATGGAAGCTATCGCAGGTACCAACGAGGATCAGATGATGAAATATTTTGAGGGTGAGGAGATCACCTTTATGCGCGAAGGGGTACTTCACAATGCCCGTGCAATCGGAATTGACGAGGACGGCGCACTGATCATACAATATGATAACAGCACCCGTGAAGCACTGAATTCCGGTGAAATTTCAATCCGTGTGAGGCAGTCATGACCTGCGATTACAACAATTTCATCAACGCTCTGACAGGGAAGGGAAGCATTTCTCCCACTCTCTTTGAGCCCTTCATCTCGCAAAGCTTCACCGAGCAGCTCATCTGGCGGCGCGGCGATACGGTGTGGCAGACGCTCGAATCCCGCATCAGCGCATTGGTCTCCCTGCGTGAGCGTACCCTCTCGGATGTGATTGCACTGGATGTGCGAAATGATTCACCCGAGATCATTGAAGCTTTGCTCCGTTATGCATCTGATCTGCTGCCCGAAGGCAGTGCCCTCGTCGTGATGACCGAAGATAAAGAAGCCGCAGCGCTTAGTACCCCCGTAAATCATGTCTGCGCAATCGCATCATGGAAGCTTCCCCGCCAATCGGACAAGCCCTTTATCCGCATGAGCAGTGATATCGGTACTGCCCTTGCCGAATATGCCGATGGCTGTTTCGCGGAGGCACATGCAGAAGATGCGCTGGAAGCTGCAGAGGGCAGAATCACAGTCCTTGGCGGCATCGGAGCCGATTATCTGAATCATACCGGTCCTGCCTCTATCCATGCGCGATGTGCCGCTCTCATGAATCACAATCGCTATATTCTCGGCAGCGGCGGCGAAGTCAGCGAATATCTGGGGCTGATCTCTCTTCTCGGAGCCTACCGAAAAAAGAGAGGCTGATGCTTCATCTGCTGAAAATTTGATCAAATCCATACATAAAATCAAAATAACTCACATATAATGAAAGGAACCAACCATCATGAAAACCATCCAATACAAGACCAAAGGCACCTGCTCCCGCGCAATCGAGGTCACCGTTGACGAAAATGATATCGTCACCGAAGTCCGCTTCATCGGCGGATGCCACGGCAATACCCAGGGTGTGGCCAAGC
>JAFQPC010000077.1 GCA_017411935.1 Clostridia bacterium
AATGACCGCATACACTCGGTATGCGGCCGTTTTTTATTTCTCGTAGTACGAGGGGAGCTCCTTCTCCATCATCTCGCGGAGCAGTCTGAGCTTCCATTCGATGTGCGCACGGTCGGACATATATTCCATCGAAGGTTCAAAGCCGAGTGCCGAGTCGAATTCGACGAGAGGGATCGTGTCAAGGGCGTTGGCTTCTTCGCGGCGACAAAGTTCGAGCATCTCGTCAATCAGACGATTTCGTTCCTCGCCGTGCGTGTCGAGCAGACGCTGCTTTCGCTTGACGAATTCCTTGACATTCACCGTTGTTCGTGCCGTGTTGGCAATGAAGTGACCAAGGTTTGTAATACGGCAAGCCGCGTCTCGCTTCTTTTCGGGGAGCGTGGGAAGGATCTCCTCCAGCATCTTCCAGCCGCGGTCGTAATATTCGGCGACCTTACAGAAGCTTTTGATCTCAATATCGAACTTCGTCCAGTCCGAAAGTTTGGCAGGGCGCGTCTTGTAGTTCGGCTCAACGATGGAATTCCCGCCAAAATGCGCGTAAGACGGCGAGGAAATGACGATGTCGGCGTTCTCAAAAAGGATCATCGGGTAAGCAGGTCCCATACGGAACGGTCCATTCTGGTCGGATTTGGTCGAGATCAAGTGCGTAATTCCCTCACTCCACGCGCGATACGCTTCGCAAACCTTGTCTGCCGATTCTGCCGTGAAATCACGCGCGGCAATGCGGTGAAGAACCTCGTCGAGATCGACCTTCGGAGAATGGAACGCCCATTTGGCAAGCTCGGAGATAAACGAGGGGGTAAAGCCGAAGTGGTGAGAATCCATCGTGCCGGAGAGACCGAATTTTTCGTTTGCTTCGAGCATTCCCTCGTAGCGCTTGATCCACTGATAGGGCGCGGGAATGTAAGGAACAACACCGACGTCCCACGTGCGTCCCGCGGTGTTCGTCATTGAGTAAAGCTTTAATCCTCGCTCACGGGCAAACATTGCCTCGGTTGAAAAATACATTCCGGGACCTTCAAAAAAGAGGGTGTAATCGGTGGTGAAATGAAGCGTTCCGCCGCGCTCAAGATAGGTACACATTTCAAAGGTCGCTTGAAGCGTGATATCCTTGGGGAGTGACTGCACGAGCTGTTGACGGAAATCCGCCCACACCTTGCCCCAGTTGTAGGTCCAAAAGACGATGTCGGCGTCGGGACGGCGACGGTAAATGATTTTTTTGACCATTTCAAGCCACTGCGGATAGTCGGTGCATGGCCACCAACCGGGCGAGATGCCCGAGACGATGGGCTTGCCGTCAGGACCGCGGTTTTCGGGACGAATGATGCCCGTGGTGTGTCGGTCCTTGCTCGGAAATTCGCAGGACTCGCCCACGAAAATGATGCCCTTGAAGTAGGGACAACGGTCAAAGAGACGACCGTAAAGATTTTCGTAAAATTCCTCGGCATCGGGATCGTCGGGGTGACGGCGGTTGACAAGATAGCTGTAAGCATACACGTCAAGGCCCCACGCGGCAGCGCGGGTGCAGAGGTCGTTGAAATCCTGATAGCCGTGCGGCGTCATATCGACATCGGTCACAAAGATGAGCAGAGAACTGATCCCCGCGTGCGCCACGTGGCGCAGATAATCCTCGGGGAACATATCAAGACCGTAACCCGAGTGGATCATACGGGGATTGAAGAGCGAGGTGCGAAGCGTCTCCTGCTTTTCAAGCACAGGTGCTTCGTCGAGATTCATCAAGTCCTCGATAAAGTAGCCAGCTTGCGCGGCAAAACGGCTGTCGTGACCGCAGAGAACGACACGGTCGTCGGTGACATTCAGACGGTAGGAATGCTCGGGAAGAGAAGAATCAATCGCATAAACGATCTGCTTTCCCTCGGCATCGTCCTCGAACATCACACGGACAGAGATTCCCATTGATTCGGAAAAATAATCCTCAAGGTCGCGGCAGGCGTTGCGAAGTACGGTGTCGGCATCGCGTGGGATCGTGATCGTCCACGACGAGTCAAACTCGATCTGATGTTCGGTCGGCTTTTTTGCGGGATCGCGTCGGTTTTTCGTATGTACGATCGCAAGACGCTCACGGAATTGATAATTGATCTCTTTCATCGTTGCTTCTCCCCAATGTTCGTTGAGGTCATTGTACCACAGTTCGTTTCCTTTGTCAATCACAAGTTGAGTGATAAAAGCTATCACTTTTGAATGTAAGCAAAAAGAGAGCGTAGCCGCAAGATCCACGGCTACGCTCTTCTGTGAGATTATTTTACTATGTCGGCAAGAATTTTCGTAAGATGCTCGGCAACCGTACGGTGTCCGTCGCGCAGGGGGTGGAGCGGTTCGGGCTCGATCCAACCCGCAGAGTCGATAAAGAGCACGTCGTCACCCTTTTGTTCGTTGTACTCGGCAATGAACGCGCCAAGCTCCTCGTGGTGCGCACCGCAGAACGCCGAGAGCGAGATGATCTTCGCGTGCGGATTGAGCGCACGAACGGTGGTAAGTAGCTCACCGTAGGCAGGGAGATAGTCCTCGGCAGTTCTTCTTCGATCGTTCGCACCGTGGTTGATGAGCACAAAATCAGGCTCGGGACGCGAAATGGGAGAACCCTCGAAATTATAAGGATATGCTTCGGGCGCGGGGGGAACTTGACCGTTGCCGCCGCGAAGCACACCGACCGCACCGTAGCCCATCACGATGGGACGGAGATCGAGGGCTTCTGCCGTCAGCCACGCGTAGGTCGCGCAAGCGTCGTCCTGATAGACGCGGTTGTAGCTCTCGGCAGGGAAGACGTTGTCGCTCTCGCCCGCAAAATCCACGTCAATGAGAACGCCCTCGGTGATCGAGTCCCCCACAAATTCGATCGTTTTGCGATCGTCGGCAGGGAGCGCGGCAGGGGCTTCCACGTCAACGCCAAGGAAAGAAATTTTGTTTTGCAGAGGCGCTTTCCAACGGCGGTGCACCTCGGTCGAGCTCTTGAAAATGATGCGGCAGACGTGCGTGCCGTCGGTGGGAGCGATGATGCGAAGATAGCGGTCGATGACGCTCTCCACGCGTGCGCCGCCGTCGACCTCGATCCAGAGATGCAGACGGGGATCGGCGTTGTTTCCCTCAATGTCAAAGAGAGCGAGAGCCATTCGTCCCGCAAAGGCAAACTCGATGTAAGAACCTGTGTTCGTCGTCTCGGCGCAAAGGGGATCGCTCGTGTCCCAACGACCCGTCAGACGAACCGATTCGTGGGTATAAGAAATTCTCATGGTAAGATACCTCGTATATTTTTTTTGTGTCATTTCATTATACCACAAAAAGTTCGGTTTGTCAAAGAAAAAAGCACTTTTTTCGGTTGACAGTCAAGAGAAAAAATGATACAATAAGATACAAGAAAACAGAGCAGAGAGAGAAAGGATTTTTGAGATGGAAGAGGTTCGCATTCGCATCAGATCGGTGCGCTATGAGGTAGAAGCGTCGCTCTTTTCGGAGGAGGACGAGGCGCTGCGGATTCAGACGAGCGGAGAACCCGAGCCCGAGACGATCGAGATCCATACGGTCGGACAGTATTCGGAGTGCGACGGACGCGTCGAGCTTTCGTATGACGAGACCGAGGTGACGGGAATGGAAGGCTCGCGCACGGCAGTGTCGTTTGCCACGGCGCAAGCGGGGGTCGTCAGTATGATCCGAGAGGGCGCGGTCTCGACCGTGCTGGTCTTCGAGGAGGGCAAGCGCCACCATTGCATTTATAATACTCCGATCATGCCCTTTGAGGTCTGCGTGCATACGATGAGAGTTGAAAATAAGCTCTCGGACGAGGGTTGGCTCGACCTTGACTATATCGTCGAGATCCGCGGAGCTCAGGCAGAACGGACGAAATTCCGTATGGAAATTTTGAAATAACCCCCAAAAAAACCTTGACAAGCGGGAAAATGCGTGATATAATACCAATAAATCAAATAGTAAGGCAGAGATTTGGAGATGCACAAAAAATGGCGAAATTGACTTTCGTGTTTTTTTCGTGCATCTTTTTTCTTTGCTTTTATGAAAAGGAGAAAAAAGATGTTAGAGCTGTATGATCTTTCGGTGGAATACCAAAAGAAATGCGAACTGTGTCCCGTCCGTGGCGCGCGCTTTGGATGGAAGCTTCGTTCGGACAAGAACGATACCTATCAGCAAAGCTACGAGCTTTCGATCTCGTCGGAGGGAAAAGAAGTCTTTTCCTCGGGAAAGATCGAGAGCGCCCAGAGCTTTCACCTGACCTTTGACGGACTGACGCTCCCCTACGGCGCAGAGTGCACGATGACGGTGCGCGTTACCGATACGCACGGCGAGACGGCAAGTGCCGAAAAGGATTTTTCGACCGAGCTCGATCCCGCGGTCTGGGAGACGGCAAAGTGGATCCGCCCCGCACAGTATATCGACGGTGCCAGCCCCTATCTGCGCACCAAGTTTACCGCAAAGAAGGTCGCAAAGGCGATCCTTTACGCCAGCGGCTTGGGATATTCCTATTATTACATCAACGGAAGATCGGTCACAGACGCGGTGATCGACCCCCCGCAGTCGAACTACTGCGAGCTCGTGTTCTACCGTCGCTTTGACGTCACCGACCTGATCGCAGAGGGAAAGAACGCCCTCGCCGCACAGCTCGGACAGGGATTTTACTCGCAGAACCGCGCCTTCTCGAAATATGCGCCTCGCTACGGTAAGGAATGCCTCATTGCCGCGCTCGTGCTGACCTATGAGGACGGCACGACCGAAACGATCACGACCGACACCGAGCATTGGCAGGCAAAATACAGCCCGATCATCATCAATAACGTCTACGGCGGAGAGGTCTACGACGCGCGTTTTGAGACCGAGGATTTCGCACTCGCAGAGGGCGACGACTGCGGTTGGGGACGCGTGACCTTGGACGAAACGCCGAAGGGGGCACTCACGCCCACCAACGTACCGCCCGTAAGAGTGATCCGCACGATCCCCGCCAAGTCCATCAAAGCGGCAAACGGCATCAAGGACGGCGCGTGGATCGTCGACATCGGAGAAAATATGGCGGGCGTTGCCGAGTTCAAGTTCCCCAAAGCCCCCGCAGGCACGGTCTTCGTGCTCCGCTATGCCGAGACGGTCGACGAGCTCGGAAAGAACGATTACCGTTCGGCGGGTACTTACGCAAACCAGCTCCTTCAGCAGGATATCTATATTGCCAAGGGCGACGAGAATGGCGAGACCTTCCGCCCGAAATTTACCTATCACGGCTTCCGCTACGTCGAGATCACGGGTGTCAACGACCTCAGTCAGGGCTACGGAAAAATTCCGAGTCACGAGATCGTCACGGCATACGCACTTTCGACCGACTGCGAAAAGACGAGCGACTTTGCAACCTCGCACGCAGACCTGACAAAATTCTGGGACGCGATCGACCGTACCTTCCGTTCGAACTACCACGGCGTTCCCACCGACTGCCCCACAAGAGAGCGTTGCGGTTGGATGGGAGACGCGCAGTTCAACTGTAACGTCGGACTGCTTTGCTACAATACGGCAATCGGCTATGAAAAATATTATACCGACATCATCACCTCGAAGCTCCATAACGGCTTCGTGACAAATATCGCGCCCGGAAAGCGAACCAACTACCATTGCTATCCCGACTACGGCGCATCGCTCGTCGTCATTCCGTACTACCTCTACAAATATTACGGTGACCTGACGCCTGCGGCGACCTATCTGCCCCACCTCAAGGAGTGGATCGAGGAGTGCATCGGACGCTCGAAGGACCTCATCATCGACGAGGGTCTCGGCGACTGGGATCCCCCCGTTCACGAGGGAAGTCCGCGCCGTATGCCCCCCAAGCACTCGGCAACCATTACCTTCTTTGAGGTCACGAGAATGCTCTCCGAGCTCTGCGAAGTCCTCGGCGACGCAAGCGCCGCAGAGTATGCCGCCCTTGCCTCCGATATCAAGAAAGCGATCCTCGCGAACTTCTACGATGCCGAGAAGCACACCTACGGCTATTGGGCATCGAACGGCGGAGCACTCCACCTCGGACTGTATCCCGACGGAGACCGTGAAAAACTCCTTGCTTCGACCGTAGGACAGATCAAGGACGACAACTACGTGATGTGCACGGGACTTTACGGCAACAAATATCTGCCTTGGGCACTCTTTGAAAATAACGAGACCGATACGGCGCTCAAATATATTTTCAACCGTGAGGCGGCAAGCATCGGTATGACCTTTGATCTTGGCGCGACCACGATCTGGGAAGAGATCAATCAGGGCGCGCATAACAGCTACGAGACCTACGTGCTCTCTTATAACCACATTATGCACGGAAACTTCTCGTTCGCACTCTGCGAGAGCCTTGCGGGAATGACCCCCACGGCGGCAGGCTTCCGTGAATTTGCCTTCCGCCCCTCGAAGACCGAGGAGGTCAAGGACTATAAGGCATATCTCGAAACGGTATCGGGTAGAATTGAGGTCGAATACGACAGCAAGGGTTATACGCTTACCGTACCCGCCAATACCACCTGTACGCTTCCCGACGGACGTAAGGTCGGCTCGGGCGTTTACCGCGTCTAAAGAAAAAAGCTTCTATGGAATTTCCATAGAAGCTTTTTTTACGCAAAATATTCGAGTGCTTTGCGGTATCCCTCAAAGCCGAGACCGCAGATCGTTTTCTTTGCCACCATCGAAACGTAGGAAAACTTGCGGAATTCCTCGCGCTCGTTGATGTCCGAGAGATGCACCTCTACGGTGGGAATGCCCACGGCTTTGAGCGCGTCAAGGATCGCCACGCTCGTGTGCGTGTAGGCGGCGGGGTTGATGACGATGCCGTCAAAGACACCGTATGCCGACTGAATGATGTCGACGATTTCGCCCTCGTGATTTGACTGAAAGAGCGTGACGGCGTGACCGAGCTCCTCAGCCGAGCTGCGGATATAGGCTTCGAGCGAGGCAAAATCCTGCTTGCCGTAAATATCGGGCTCGCGAATGCCGAGCATATTCAGATTCGGACCGTTAATCACCAAAAGTTTCATAAGATATCTTTCCTTTCGTTCCTTGTTAAAATTCCGAGAGGGCAGAGAGCATTGCGTCCGCCGTCAGCTCAGGCACCTCAGTGCTCTCGACCGTGATGTCGGCAAAGCGCTCGTACGCGTCCTTGCGCGCAAGATAGAGCGCCTCGGGCGAGGTCTTTTGCGAGAGCGGACGACCGTTCGTCGCAAGGAGCGAAAGATCACGCCTGAGATAAAGGATCACACCGTTCTGATGCAGAGGACGGTAATTGATCTCGCGCGTTACCACACCTCCGCCGCAGGCAATGACCGAGCCGCTTTCCTTGCCGAGCCGCAGAAGCACCTCGTGCTCCATCTCGCGGAAACGGTCTTCGCCGAAGCGAGCGATCGCCTCGGCAGGCGTGATGCCGTGCATCGAGGAAAATTCTTCGTCAGCATCAAAGAAGGGACGACCCAGCTTCTCGGCGAGGATCTTTCCTATCGTGCTCTTGCCACAGCCTGGCATTCCGATGAGAACGATATTTTGGGTCCCTTGGAAGATCTTGCGGGTGATTTTTGCGATACCGTCGGGCTCAGCACTGTCCCCCGTGAAAAATTCAAATGCCTTAACGGCTTGTCCTACGAGCATAAAAAGACCGCTCATCGCAGGGATCCCGCGTTCCTCGGCATCAAGGATCAGCGCAGTCCGCGCGGGATTGTAGATCACGTCGAGAACGCCACAGCACTTGGGAAACATCGAGAGATCTATGGGAGAGAACCCGTTGTTCGGATACATTCCCACGGGCGTAGTGTTGACGATGAGCTCGGCATCGCAGTGACGGTCGAGGTTATCGTAATTGTTTTCCAGCGAGCGTCCTACAACGATCAGCTCACGTACTCCGCGGTCGCGAAGCACAGCTTGTACGGTGGCAGAAGCGCCGCCACTGCCAAGTACGAGCGCTTTTTTTCCTTGGGGATCAATGCCCGACGCCGTCAACATTCCGTCAAAACCAAAATAGTCGGTATTATAACCCTCGATCGTTCCGTCAGCGCGGCGAACGACCGTGTTGACCGCACCGATCTGCGCGGCTTCGGGCGAGATCTTGTCGAGAAAGGGAATGACGGCTTTTTTATAGGGGATCGTGACGTTGAAGGCGTCGTATCCGCCGTGCTTGACAAACTCCCCAACTTCTTCGGGCGCACGCTCAATGAGATCGTATGTATAATCGGCAAGCTCCCTGTGGATCAGCGGAGAAAAGCTGTGTCCGAGATGCTCTCCGAGCAGACCGCATTTCATCGAAGTTCCCGTCTTCATCAGATCACCTCGGAATACGAGCCGAGATAGGAAAATTCATCACACTCGTGCTCGAGCTCCGAGAGCAGACGAGCGAGTTTTTCGGAATAGACCGAGGCTTCGAGATCGAAATAGAACATAAATTCAAAATCGCGGTCGGGAATCGGTCGCGATTCAAGCTTGAGCAGGTTAATGCCAAGCGCGTTGAAGCGCGAGAGCATACGGTAGAGAGCACCGGGCTTGTGGGGAGTCACGACCATCAGACTCGTACGGTCGGCACCGGGATAGATCTCGGTCTTGTTGGTAATGCAGATAAAGCGCGTGTGGTTGTTGCCGTTGTCCTGCACCGCCGAGGCGAGGACCGAAAGACCGTATTGCGAGGCGCAGGAGCGCGACGAGAGCGACGCGACGTCGCGGCGGTCGGACTGGGCGACCATCTGCGCTGCCTTTGCCGTGTTTTCAACACGGGTGATCTTGACGTCAGGTCCGAGCGACGCAAGGAACGCCGACGACTGGTTGATTGCCTGCTCGTGGGAGAAGATCTCACGGATCTCGGAGAGCTTGACGCCGGGCTTTGCCAGAAGATTGTGGTCGATCTTGATGCGTACCGTGCGTACGATACGGAAATTTCGGTCGATCATCAGATCGTAGACCTGCTTGACCGAGCCCGCTGTGCTGTTTTCGATCGGGATCACAGCGTAACGGCAAAGTCCTGCCTCGATCGCGGAGAAGACCTTTTCCCAGTTCGAGAAGAACAGAATGTTCGGTGCTTTGAAAAGCTTTTCGGCGGCGATCTGCGAATATGCCCCCTCGACGCCCTGACACGCGACCATCGCACGCTCGGGAAAGAGCTTCGGCGTCGTCTCGAGCGCAGCTAAGATCTCGTGATAAAGAGGGGATTCGCGATCGAGCTTGTGATGCTGATAGGAGCGTGAGAGGTCAAGAATGGTGGCGTACAGCGTACGCGTATATGCCTCGAACTCCTCGCCCGAGAGCTCGGAAACCTTGTCAAGCAGGGCGCGCTCCCGCGACGGGTCGAGGACGGGAAGATCGTTTGCTCGTTTATATTCGGCAACCTCTGCCGAGACGTTCATTCTGCGAAGAAAGAGATCAACGAGCTCACGGTCGATCGAGTCAATTTCTTTTCGTAAATCTTGCAGTTCCATAACTATTGTCCTTTATTTTGAATTTTTCGGCAAGCGAGTGCCGAGATATGCCATCAGAAGGATCAGCACAGGGAAGACCGTGGCAAGGAGAAAGGAAACCTTTAAGTCGTTTCCAAAGGCTTCCGCGATCCAGCCTGCGGCGGTCGGACCGACAAGACAGCCAATGTCGCCTGCCAACGCCAGATAAGCAAACATCTTGACCCCACCAAAGGAGATCTTTTGCGAGGCAAGACTGTACGTACCCGGCCAGAGAATCCCCACCGCAAGACCGCAGAGCGCGCAACCGATGAGGGCAACGAGCGGAATCGGTGAGAGCGCGGTGAGAAGAAAACAGAAAATGCAGAGCACCGCCGAAGCGACGATCATCGAGTGGAGCTTGATACGTCCGCCCGAAAAGGCGTAGCCGATGCGCGCAAGACCCATCAGAATAGCAAAGAGGAACGGACCGAGCAAGTCTCCCATCGCCTTGGAAACGCCAAGCCCCGATTCGGCAAAGGTCGATGCCCATTGACTCATCGCCTGCTCAGCAGCTCCCGCGCAGAACATCATAATGAAAAATACCCAGAAGATGCCCGAACGCAGAAGCGAGTGGCTTTTTTCTTCGCCGTCATCGCGTACCAGATGCGAGAGGTCGTAGATCGGAACAAAGCAAAAGGCAAGAGCACCTACCGCGGGAATGATCGCCCAAAGGCAGGAGAGAATGCGCCAATGCTCAATGCCGACGAGGGCAAAAAAGAGCGTCGAGAGGAGAACGACCCCCGCAAGTCCCCAGCTGTAAAAGGAGTGAAGCAGACTCATCGCCGAGCTTTTTTCCTCGGTCGGGCAGGCTTCAACGATCGGACTGACGAGTACCTCAACGATTCCGCCGCCGATCGCGGCGAGGATCACCGAGAGGACAAGTCCGAGATAGGGCGAGGGAAGCACCTCGGGAAGCCAGGCAAAGCCCGTCATTCCCGCGACGGCGCAAAGATGCGCGATCACGACCGTGAGGCGCGGATTGACCTTGTCGGAGAATTTGACCCCAAGCATATCAAAGGAAAGCTGGGTCAGAAAGCTGATCGCGATCAGAAGACTGATCTTTCCGAGAGAGATATCATAGGTATTCTCAAACGTGATAAAGAGCAGAGGGGCAAAATTGATGGTAATGGCTTGCGTCAGATAGCCGACGTAGGCGGCTCTGACGGTGTGCCGTGCAGTTAGTTTCATAAGAACCTTTCGTTAAGAAGTAGTTTTGTCAGAAAGAAGATCAAAAAGGGCGATGGCAGTCACCGCTTCGATGACGGGAACGGCGCGAAGAACGATACAAGGGTCGTGACGACCTTTGATCCGAAGCTTCGTCGGGGTCATCGAGACCATATCCACGCTGTCCTGCTCGCGAAAGATCGACGGCGTCGGCTTCATCGCAACACGGAAGACCAGAGGCATGCCCGACGTCATTCCGCCAAGAATACCGCCCGCGTGGTTGGTTTTCGTTACGATGCGACCGCCGTCAAGGGCGAAGGGATCGTTGTTTTGCGACCCGCGGAGTAAAGCACAATCAAAGCCGTTGCCAAATTCAATGGCTTTGACGGCAGAAACACCGAATACAATTTGTGAAATGCGGTTTTCGACCCCGTCAAACATATGCTCGCCAAGCCCTGCGGGGAGACCGAGCGAGGCACATTCGATCGTACCGCCGATCGAGTCGCCGTCGGCACGGACCTCTTCGATCAGTCTACGCATCGCCTCGCCCGCACGTTCGTTGAGAACGGGAAAATCTGCGCGCGAAGCAAGCAGAGAAAATTCTTTTTCCGAGACCGAAGCAAGATCAAAGCGGTCGTCCGCGATCGCACCGATCGAGGAAATGTGCGCCGCCACTGAAATTCCGCGCGCGCGGAGCGCTTGCAGACAAATGCCGCCAAGAAGACAAAGGGGTGCTGTCAGTCTGCCCGAAAAATGTCCGCCGCCGCGAAGATCGACCGCCTCGCCGTACTTCATACGTGCGGCAAAATCGGCGTGTGAGGGGCGGGGAACAAAGGTGGTGTTGTCGTAATCCGACGAGCGCTGATTGGTGCTCTTGATGATCGCGTGAAAGCGCTCACCGTTTAGGACAAGGCGACCGTTCGCAAGGGTGTCAACTCCCGAGAGAAAGATCGGCTCGTCGGCTTCCTTGCGAGGGGTCGAGTAGGCGTTCTGCCCGGGAGCGCGTCTTTGAAGAAAGGCGCGAAGCTCCGAGAGGTCAAAGGAAAGTCCGCTCGGAAGTCCGTCGGCAATGATCCCGATCTCGGGGTCGTGCGAGCCGCCATAGACGCTGATATTGATATTTTTACCGTAACTTGTAGACATCATACAACCTTTCCCGAACCGAAATCAAAGCTCGCAAGTAGTTAGACCGAGAGAGCGCACGTCGCGCCAGAACTCGGGATAGGATTTTGCCACGGCATCCGCACCGTCGAGCAGGACGGGGGCGGTGCAAACGAGAGAAGCCACAGCGGCACTCATCGCGATCCTGTGGTCGCCAAAGGCGGAAGCAGAGCCGCCGCGAAGCGAGGGAACGCCCTCGATGCAGAGACCGTCCTCGGTCTCGGTGATGTGCGCGCCCAAACCGCCAAGCAGTGCCGCAACCGATTGCAGACGGTCGCTTTCCTTGATGCGAAGACGCGAAGCGTTGTAGATCACCGTTTTTCCCTCGGCGACCGACGCAAGCGTCGCAAGGACGGGAACGAGATCGGGAATTTGAGAAGCGTCGATCTCGATGCCGTGCAAGGGCGCGGGGGTGACGGTGTAGCGATCCTTTTCATTCGTTACCTTGGCACCGAAGCGCGCAAGAAGCGAGATGATCGCGCGGTCGCCCTGACGCGAGTCGGGCGAAAGCCCGCGCACGGTGATCGCGTGCGTGCCGATCGCACCCATCGCGAGGGGGAACGCCGCATTCGACCAGTCTCCCTCGACAAAGACCTCGCCGGGCGAGGAAAGACCGTGGTTTTCGCGAAGCTCAATGAGAGATTCGCGGCGATGAATTTCAATGCCGAATTGCCGTAGGGCATCGGCAGTTAAGTCAATGTAAGGCGCGGACTCGAGCTTGCCCTCGATATGGATCAAGCCGCGCTTGCCCGAAACGGCAAGAGCAAAGAGAAGTCCGCTGATAAATTGCGAGGAAACACTGCCCGAGATCGTAAATTCGGTCGTCGAGAGCGCACCTCGGCAAACCAGAGGATTGCTTCCGATCTCGGAAAAAGTAATGCCGCCGCGCTCGAGCTCCTCACGCAGAGGAGAGAGAGGACGCTCGGGAAGTCTGCCCGCCATCAAAAACGAAGCGTCCGCACCGAGCATACAGATCACGGGAACGAGAAAACGCATCGTCGATCCACTCTCCCCGCAATCGAGCAGGGCATTCTTCGTCAGAACACGAATAGGAGTGACACGGTAATGGGGCGCGTCACGAACGATTGTCGCGCCAAGCGCCGAAAGACAGCGTACCGTAGCACAAATATCCTCGTTGATCTCGTCGCACCGAATGATCGTTTCACGATCGGCAAAGGCGGCGCAGATCAAAAGACGGTGTGCGGCAGATTTTGACGCAATGGCAGAAATCTCTCCGCACGGAGTTGAGGGGGGAATGGAAAGTTTCATTCTTTCAGTCCTTTCTCGATCAGTGACGATAGCTCGTCCACCGAAATGGGATAGAGACGCGAGTCTCCGATGCCGAAGGGAAGAACAAACGTGATCTTCGAGCCTGCGCGCTTCTTGTCTGCCGAGGCAACGCTCGCAAGCTCTGCCGCGGAATAGGGACATTCGGTCGGAAGTCCGAGCTTCTTCAAAAGAGAGATCAGAACAGGAAGATCTTCCTC
>JAFQPC010000078.1 GCA_017411935.1 Clostridia bacterium
AACGACGAAAAAAAACAAAAGCTGAAAAACGATTGACAAACCCTTGAAACTATGATAAAATAACCTCGAACAAACAATGGATTTTTTCCAAATTTTACTTTTGTTTGGAGGACGTTTATTTTATGAAAAAGGAACTGAACTACCAATTCCGTCAGAGAATGGCGATCGTTCACACCCCCAACCGTCGCGATCCCGCAAAGACGCCGACCGCGAACCAGATCGAAATTGATTCGTCCTGGACGATCACGATCCCCCGCGACGCCGACGTTGTACTGAAGAACGCCTGCCGCGACCTTGAGGATTATTTCTTCACCTCGATGGGTGTCTCGCCCCGCGTGATGTTTGACGACGAGGCTTCGGGCAAGCTGATCGTTTACACGGTCGATACGACGCTTCCCAAAAACGCTTACCGTCTGACGGTAACCGATGATAAAATCGTCCTTTGCGGTAAGATCACCCGCGATGCCGCGCAGGCAGGTTACTTTGTCGAGGACCTGATGAACCTCGACGAGGCTCCCGTGATCGACAAGCAGGAGATCGTTCGCACCTCGCTTTTCAATCCCCGTATGATCCATTCGGGCTACGGTCTCGATATGTTCCCCGAGGATTATCTGCGCCACGTAGCTCACTCGGGCATCACTTCCCTTTTGCTCTTTGTCAACGACGTCGACGACACGCCGCACGGCTATCAGGACTTCAACGACCTCTGCACCCGTGCCGCCGCGTGGGGCGTTGACGTATACGCGTACAGCTATATGGCAAACCGCCGTCACCCCGACGACCCCGACGCCGAGGAATTTTACGAAAATCTCTATGGCAGACTCTTTGACCGTTGCCCCTACTTCCGCGGCATCATCTTTGTCGGTGAATCCTGCGAGTTCCCGAGTAAGGACCCCCACACGACGGGAATCCGCCGTCTCGACAACGTCGATGAGAACGGCAACAGAATCAAAGAAGGCATCAACCCCGGTTGGTGGCCCTGCTACGACTACACCGATTGGCTCAATCTCATCAAAAAGATCATCTTCAAGCGCAAGCCCGATGCCGACATCGTCTTCTGGTCGTATAACTGGGGCGCTGTCGAGCCCGAATACCGCGAGGCGCTCGTCAAGACGCTCCCCACGGACATCACGCTTCAGGCAACCTTTGAGATGTGCACCTTCCTTGAGATCGACGGTGTCACCAACAAGACGACCGACTACACGCTCTTCTTTGAGGGACCCGGCACCTACTTTTCGACCGAGTCGGTCTTTGCCAAGAACCGCGGACTTCGTCTCTACTCGATGACGAATACCGCAGGACGCACCTGGGACCTCGGTGTCATTCCCTACGTTCCCGCGCCCTATCAGTGGATCAAGCGCTATGAGGGTATGCTCAAAGCCAACGAAGAGGTAGGACTCTGCGGAACGATGGATTCTCACCACTTCGGCTTTACCCCCTCGTTCATCTCCGACCTTGCCAAGTGGGCATTCCACACGCCGAAGGTCGACCTTGACGAGGTGCTCCACCGCATCGCCGCCCGCGATTTTACGGCGGAAGCTGCCAACACGGTCTGCGAAGCATACAAGGAATGGAGTGAGGGTATCACCCATCTGATTTCGACCCACCCCGACCAGTACGGTCCGTTCCGTATCGGTCCTTCCTATCCTTTCATTCTCTTCGATCACTCTGACGTGGTCATTCCCGACGTTCCCTACTCGCACTTTGGCGGAAACCACATCACCGAGCCCGTCTACAAGTCGCGTCCTCCGAAGCTCGAGAGCGAATACGACTTCAAGAAGTTTGATTTCGAGATCCGTAACTTCTACGAGGTTGCCGAATACTACGACCGCGGCTGGAAGATGCTCGAGGAAATTCTTCCCACCGTGCCCGAGAAGAAGCGCGACGCGGCTCGCCGCATTGTCAACCTCGGTCACTTCATTGCCAACTCGGCACGTACCTCGGCAAACGTCAAGGTCTTCGTCAAGGGCAAGCAGAAGCTGCTCGACGTTCACGGTGAGGAGCGCAACCGTCTGATCGACTCGATGCTCGAGCTCTGCCGCGCCGAGGAAGCCAATGCCCTCGACACGATCCCGCTCGTGGAATTTGACTCGCAGCTCGGCTTTGAGCCCTCGATGGAATATATGTGCGACCGCGCACACATCGAATGGAAGCTCGGACTGCTCCGTGAGATGATGGAGAAGGAGCTCCCCTCGTACTACGAAAAATAAGCAAAAAAAGAAAGACCGCAGATTTTTCTGCGGTCTTTTGTTTTGCAATTAAAGTTCCTCGACCGAAACGACACCGTCGAGCTTGGCGATCTGTGCCATCAGGTTTTCGCCCGACTGCTTTCTCGGCATTTTGATCGAAAAGACGGCGCACGGATGTCTTTCTTCTCCGCCGCTCTTGGAGATCTCCATATCGACGATAAACGCGCCCGTATCCTTAATGGTATCCACGATCGTTCCGAGCTTTCCATTTTCCGCGTACTCGACGTAGAGGTTAAAAGCTCTTGCGTGCGAGACGATCAGGTATTCGAGCTTCGAGAAAACGAGCTCGGCAAGCAGAATAATGAGCGTTGCGAGCACCGCGCCCTCGAAGAAGCCCGCGCCGCAGCAGAGACCGACGATCGCCGCCGCCCAGAGACCTGCCGCCGTGGTAAGTCCTTTGACCTGACGGCGCTTGGTGATAATGATCGTTCCCGCGCCGATAAAGCCGATGCCTGCGATGACCTGCGCGCCAAGACGCGCCATATCGGTGAAAAGATGTAATTCAAGAACCAAAAATTGGCTCGTCAGCGTCGTCATTGCCGCGCCAAGACAAATGAGAATATGCGTACGGAAGCCTGCGGGACGGCGTTTTCTTTCGCGTTCCAGACCAATACAGCCGCCGCAGATCATTGCGAGCACCAAACGGACGGTGACAGAGATCACGTCCAGATGGTCGCCGCGAAGAACATTCAAAAATTCCAGCATCGTCACCCCTCCTTAAAGCTCTTCGATGGTTCGCACACAGCTAAGCTCGGCGATTGCCGTCATCACCGCGGTGTGCGGCTTCTTTTTGGGAAGCTGCAAGGAAAAGATCGCGTTGGGGCAGACCGTTCCCTTGGCTTTGGTGATCTCCACGTCAAAGACGCGGATCTCCTGCGACTTGATCTTCTCCATGATCTTGGAAAGATCGTCGGTATGTTCAAATTCTACGTACAGATTGATATTTCTTGAACGTGAGAGAATGATTCGTTCCAGCTTGGAAAAGACCACGATCGTCAGAATGATGCACGCGCATCCGATGACCGCCGCCATATAAAATCCCGCACCGATCGCAAGTCCCATACAGGCAGACGCCCAAAGACCTGCCGCTGTCGTCATTCCCTTGACCTGCTGACGACCCGTAACGATGATCGTTCCCGCGCCGATAAAGCCGATGCCGTTGATGACCTGCGCGCCAAATCTTGAAACGTCGGTCGTCACGTAATCGACCGCGGGGTCGAGATGCCAGAGCGCACTCGTCAGCATCGCGCAAAGATAGGTGCTGAGCACCATCGTCAGCGCCGCGCCCATACAAACAAGCATATGGGTACGGAAGCCTGCCGCGCGGTGTTTTCTTCCTCGCTCGATTCCGATCAGTCCGCCGCAAAGCGACGCGACGCCAAGTCGGATCAAAAGCTCCCAAAACGTTAAGGTTACCATAAGCTCTTCCCCCTTTCGACAGAAGACCCGAGCACGCAAAAAAAGCGGCTCATACAGATATAATATATATTATATCGTATTCAGCCGCTTTTTGCAATAGATTTTCAAGATTTTATTTTATGATTTTTCAAGAATGACCTCAAACGTCAGCCTCTGCTCCGATCGGAGTACCGTCACGAGAATGCTCTCCCCCGGCGCTCTTTCCTGTACGAGCGCTTCCAGCTCCTCGACCGAAGCGATCGGCTGTCCCCCGATCCCGATAATCAGGTCTCCCTCGCGGAGCTTGATCGCCGCGTCGCACCGACTGCTCGAAAATCCTACGATCCGCACGCCCGCGATGCCCATACTTTCGCTCTTGCTTCCCACGACCCCAAGCTTTGGTGCCCCTGTACTGACAAGTGAGAGCATCTCGTCCGTGGGGCTCTCTCCCCGCATCATCGCGCCGAGGATCGCGGAAGCGCCGTCCGAGGGAATGGCAAACGAAAGTCCGACATATTCGTTGCCAAGCTTCATCGTCACGATGCCGATCACGCGGCCGTATTCGTCAAAGAGCGGACAGCCCGAATTTCCCGGGTTGACGGCGGCGTTCGTTTGGATCAGCTTCATTTTCTTTTGCAGCACCCGCCCCGACTCGTCGTACACCTTGACACTGCGCAGGGCAAAAGACACCTCTCCCGTGCAAAGACTTCCTGCATACTCCAGCGACGCAGGGGTTCCGATCGCGATCACCCGCTCGCCCGTGAGCAATTCGTCCGACGCGCCGAAGGTTGCGGTGGGAAAGCCGTCGCCGTCGATCTTCAAGAGAGCAAGATCGGTCATAGCATTGGATGCGACGACGGTAGCTTCGTAGCGTTCTCCCGCCTTTGTGATGACCGTGATCTTTTCCATTCCGTCCACGACGTGCGCCACCGTAGCGATATAGCCGTCGTCCCGAATGAAAAATCCGCTGCCTACGCCCGAGACGTTCTTGCCCCTCGCCTGAATCGAAACGACGGTATCGGCATAGGTCGCATAGAGTTCGGGAAGCGAGAGCAGACCGCTCGCATCGTCGTATTGCCGCACGAAAACGATCTTTTCCTTCGCCTCTGTCTCGTCCTCGGGGGCGGTGGCATCGGAAGGCGTGCTCCCTCCGTTTGCCACGCGCGTTCCCAAAAAGATCGCGCCAAAACAAAGTGCGCTCGCCATCAAAAGCAACACCGTCAGGATCAGGACGTAATGCATCGTTCCGCTTTTTTCCTTGTTCGGTGTCTCGGCGGTCGTTGGGCGCTCCTTGGGAGTCTCTCCCCCGCACGTCTCATCCGTCACGCATTTCTCTCCCCTTCTCGCTTCGGCGGGGGGTTTTTTTTCTTCGGCTTGCTTTGGCAGCTTTTGTGTTGCGGGGATCGGAAGTTCTTCTTTTGGGGGCTTGCTTTTTTCCGCTTCCGTCTTTTCTCTCGTATCCGTCTTATTCGTTTCTTCCGAAAATCCGACCTTTGCTTCTTCCTGCTCGTTTTCGTCCATCCAAGGGTTATTTTCTTGTTTTTCGTTTCGTCTCATCAAAAAATCGGCCTCCGATCTCATTGTTTTCCATACGTTCAATGAAATCTTCGACCGATTTTGATGGAATTATTCACCTGCGACGGTAAAATTAAAGCAACAGTCGCGCTCGGCTTCGCTTTCGACCCAGATCTTTTCTCCGTGCGCTTCGACGATGGTCTTGGAAATAAAGAGTCCGAGTCCCACTCCCGATTTATTCAGTCCGCGGCTCTTATCGCTCTTATAGAAGCGTTCAAAGACCAACGGAATGTCCTCTTTCGAGATGCCCTGCCCCTCATTATAGACCGAAACGAGCACCTTGCGGTTCTTCAGCTTTCGGATCGAGATCCAGAACGCTCCGCCCTCCGAGGCAAATTTAACCGCGTTATCGCAAAGGTTATAGAACACCTGATAGATCGCGTCGCGGTCAGCGATGACTGCCATCGAATCCTCGTCGCATTCAAACGAGACCTGCAGATTTTTATCGTTGATCTTCTGCTCAAAGGAAATGAGGATCTGACGTCCCATCTCGCAGATATCAAAGGTACTCATCGTAAACTTTCGCTCGCCTGCCTGAATTCGCGAGAGGTCGAGGAGCGTTGCGACCAGTCGCGAAAGCCGCTTGACCTCGTCCGAAACCATCTGCAAATAATATTCGTGTCGCTCGGGCGGAATGACTCCGTCGAGAATTCCGTCGATGAAGCCCGAGATCGAGGTCATCGGCGTACGCAGGTCGTGCGAGACGTTGGACATAAAGGTATTTCGCATCGTGTCGTAATTATTGAGCGACTCCGCCATCTGATTGAACGCGGTCGCCACCTGCGAGACTTCGTCGCGTCCGCGCACAGGCACTCGCACGTCAAATTTTCCCTCGGCAAAGCTCTTTGCCGCCTCGCTGATGTCGCGGAGCGGACGAACGACCTTTTCACTGATGAGATAGATCGCGATCATCGTTGCGATCAGGATCAGAAGTCCTGCGTTGATGATCGTCCGAACCAGCACGCGGAGCAGGTCGTTTTGCATGGCTGACGAGGTACAAACAGCGATCTTTCCGCACACGACCCCCTCGGCATCATACAGCGAATCGACAAGCACCGAATGCGGTGTCTCAAACATTTCATTCTCGGGAAACGCCATCGGCGTCATATCGTCGTCGGTGGGCGCATTCATCCACTGCGAAGGAAGCGTCTCGGCAGCAAACATACTCTCGCGCTCAGCCCCGATGGCAAGGAGCACCTCTCCGTACTCGTCGGTCAGAACGAGTGTCAGGTCCTCTCGGTGGTCCGCGATCGATTCGAGCATCGCGTAGATCTCACTCTTGCGCTCCTTGATGAGCTCCGACAGCGTCATCTTCGGATGATCGTGGAGCTGTTCTTCCAGATAGATCTCCGAGGAATCCAGCGTGTTTTCCATCAAATCGAGCTTGGAGTCCTCCGAATACCCCGTGATGATCGAGGTGATCACGACGAG
>JAFQPC010000079.1 GCA_017411935.1 Clostridia bacterium
CATTACAAAAAAATGACGCAAACGCCCGTCTCTCGTCTGATCGTTCGTCTTGGCATTCCCACGACGATCTCGATGCTGATCACGAGCATTTATAATCTCGTCGATACCTATTTCGTCGGTACCCTCGGTGAGAGCCAACAAGCCGCAACGGGTATTCTCTTTTCCCTGCAAACGATCATTCAAGCCATCGCATTTATGCTCGGACACGGCTCGGGTACCTTCGTTGCCAAGGCGCTTGCCGACAAAAATAAAAAAGAAGCCACAGAATACGTTTCCACCGCGTTTTTTACGGGAGCGATTGCGGGAATCGCACTTTCCCTCACGGGATTTTGTTTTCTCACTCCGCTGATGCGACTTTTGGGAAGTACCGAAACGATCCTTCCCTACGCGTGCGACTACGGAATGTGGGTGCTAATCTCTTGCCCCTTTTTGATCTGTTCGATGGTCCTCAATAATAATCTTCGTTACGAGGGCAAAGCATACTATGCAATGATTGGACTGACCGCAGGTGCTGTACTCAATATTTTCGGAGATTATCTTCTCATTCGTGTCTTTGAAATGGGTGTCTTTGGCGCGGGTATGGCAACGGCGATCTCGCAGATCATCAGCTTTTTCATTCTGTTAATTCTTTATAAAAAAATGGCGCAAAGCTCGATTTCGATTCGGGCAATGAGTAAAAAGGTCTCGGTCTATTTTTCGATCGTCAAGGTGGGATTCCCATCGCTGATTCGTCAGGGATTGACCTCGCTCTCCAATGGATTGCTCAATAACCTCACCAAGCCCTTTGGAGATGCCGCCATTGCCGCAATGAGTGTCGTCGGAAGATTCTATTCGCTCGTGCTCTGCGTCGGTCTTGGCATCGGACAAGGCTTCCAACCCGTAGCATCCTTCAACTATCAAGCGAAGAAATACAAGCGCGTCAAGCAAGGTCTGATCTTTACCTCGGTGCTCGGATTTCTTGTCGTCTTTGTGCTTTCGTCGGTCTCCTTTGTCTTTGCTGAAAAAATCGTCTATCTCTTCCAGCCAAGTGAAGCCGCCGTCCGCATCGGCGCCCCCGCTTTGCGATTTGCTTGCTTGGGTCTTCTTGCAATGCCCTTATCGGTTCCTATTAATATGCTCTATCAGAGTATCCGAAAAGCGGGAACGGCATCCTTCCTTTCGGTGCTTCGTTCGGGACTTGCCTTTATTCCCGTACTGCTCGTCGGCGTGCATTTCTTCGGGATTCTCGGAATCCAGATCGCACAACCTGTCGGCGATATTCTTACGGGACTGATCTCTATTCCGTTTATTATTTATTTTATGAAAAAGACACCGAATGAGGATTTATAAAAGAGCCCCGCCGAGTTTCCTCGGCGGGTGTTTCTGTTTTATTTTTCTACGCTCATCCAACAGCCTTCGGCACCAATGCCATCTTCGGGCGGGACAAGAATTCCTTTTTCGATCAGACATTCCACCACAGCGTCAAGCACAGGTGCATTTGCCAAAACGTTTGCAAAGGTCCATTCGTTATGAAGATATTCCGGAATGGATGAGTTGATCAGCTTTGCAAGCTTTCCCGCCACAAATTCTGCTTCTTCTTCAAAATAACCGTTGCGAAGTCCTCGGCTGATGTCGAATACACGGTCGATATCAGAAATATTTGTCACAAGAATCTTCGTGTAAAGCATATCACCGTCACGGTACAAATATCCGCATTCAATAGACTTTGCCGCGTGCTCTTTTTCCTGTTCGGTCAAAGAGTTGATATCAAGACCTTCGATGGCGCGAATTGCCAACTGAAGTTGAGGATCGCGTGAAATATTATGACCATATCGAAAATGTGCCTGAATTCGCGAAATATAAATGTTATTTATCGACACTTTGGAATATCCGCAAATATTTTCCGCATACGTACCGTCCATTCCGCCACCGTAATATTTTCCGTGATCTTCAAATCCGAAGATGCTATACGGACGATCCAATTCGGTAGCGTCTGCAAAGTGTTTTTCCTTTAAAATGCTCTTCACATTTTCCGAAAAGGCACTTGAAATTTTTGTGATTTGTTGCCAAAGAATCAAATTCATATCCACTTTTTTATTCAGATATGGAAATGCGAGATAGTCCTCTTTGTGTTCCTCGATATAGCGCAAAATGATATCGCAAATCTTCGGTAAGCGTTCGGTATAAAGCGCACTTGCTTTTTCAAAGACTTCCTTATCAAACAATACAAAGTTGATTCCGTATTTTCCATTCTCCAAACGGCGAAGAAGTCCGTATTCTCCGTTTTCACCCTTACGAAGAATTTCAAGCTCTTCTTCGACGTAAACCGTGGGAACGTTCAGTTCTTCCGCAATTTCAGATGCGGTTCTCGGCTTTTTATGGCAAAGCCATAAGACGTGATGAGAAAACATTCTACTGCACACTTTCGAAGGATCTCCCCAAGAAGGTTTGCCCGTTCCCCAAAAAACATAGTTAATTTTATCAAGCGCCACAGGCTTATGATAAGTATCTGTCATTTCTTCTACCTCACTTTTGATCTTTTTTCTTGCCGAAAAAAGTCTTTGACGAACCGCACCTTCGCTCGTTCCCTGCTTTTTCGCGATTTCCGCTGTAGAAAGACCGTCGAGATAAAACAGAATCATCACCTCGCGATACGCTTTCGTCAAAAATGCAATACGACGGTACATGAAACTCAGCTCTTCCATGGTATTCTCGGAATTGTCCTCATCTGCGATCTTGAGAAATAGTTCTTCCGAATCTCCATCATAAACTGTTTCGGAACGCTTTTTTCGATGATCTGAAAAATCGGCATATACGTTACGAGCCACTCGCCAGATAAACGGATAAATACTTTCGATTTCCCCCTCGGTATTGGCAGCTTTGAGCAAAGCAAAAACAATATCGGAACAAAGCTCCTCTGCTTCATAGCTGTCTTTGGTTCGCGCATAGCAGAAGCCGAAAAGCTTTTCCAACAGTTCGTCGTCAAATTCTTTTAGCAAGTCTTGTTTTTTCATAAAAATCTCCAAGCGATTGATCAATGCTTTCACTCATATAGTCTGCGAAAATTTCAAATTGTTAGGTAGGTTTTAAAAGATTTTTCAAAAAAGAGACACATAGCGTGTCTCTTTTACTTTCTTTATTCCTGCAAGCTCTTATAATAAAGCATACAGTGGCAGTAGCCCTCGAAGCTCGGATCTTTGATCTGCTCCTTAAATTCTCGGCACATGCATTTATTATCCTCGGTCTTTTCTCTGCGGCAAGGACAGTATCCGCCACTTTGTTCGAGACCTGCCTGAATCATACGTACGATCCCCTCATCGGGATTGAGTGTGATTTTCATTTTGTTACCTCGTTCTTTCTTGCTTGTTGAAAAAATTCTTGAAGAATTGTTCGGCATTCTTCTTCGCAAACGCCGCCCTGAAGTTTAAACGCGTGATTGAATGGATAATGATTGAAATTCAGCACGCTTCCGCAACAGCCTGCGGCGGCATCTTTGGCGCCGTAAACGACAC